>DVJG01000125.1 GCA_018710805.1 Candidatus Faecousia faecipullorum | reverse complement strand
GATGTCCTCCACCATCTGACGGGGGCTCATAACCGCCTGGGTGTCATAAGAATTATGGATGGTGGCGCAGTTTCCAGAGGCGAGCCTTGCAAAAGACACGGCAGGGACGCCCTTATCGGCAAAAGGCGTGGAGTCGCTGCTGTAGACGTCCTGGTTCACCTTGATGCCAAAGCCCAGCTCCGAGGCCATGTATTCCACATAGTGGCAAAGCTTCTCTTCTCCCGTGACGCAGGCAATGAATTTACCCATAATGCAGCCAATCATGTCCAGGTTCACGCAGAGGACGCAGTTTTTAAGCGCTTCCTCGTCCTGGCAGTAGGCCTTGGAGCCCAGAAGCCCCCGCTCCTCACTGCCGCACCAGATAAACCGAAGGCCATAGCGGTGAGGGCGCTTGGCAAAGTGTTCCGCAATGCCCAAGAGGCCCACCGAGCCGGACATATTGTCGTAGGTACCCAGAGAAAGAGACGTGGAATCGTAATGGGCAGTGAATGCAATGTACTCCCCTGTTTCGCCAGGCATATCCAGAATGACGTTGTGGGACTGACCCACGGTCTCGGTCTGATTCAGGATGATTTTTGCGGACTTAGCGCCGTTTTCGATCAGGGAAATCGCATCCTTGACATTGATATTCACCCCGGGAATGCGATTGCCGTTGTGGACAAAGGATCTGAGCTCCCGCTGGTCGATGTCCCGGTCAGGAAAGCTAACATTGCCGTCGTAGGTAACAAAGCCCACCGCTCCGTTTGCCAGCAGGTCCTGGTAAGTCCAGTAGCCTAAGTACCCATCCACCATAACAATCTTATCCCGGCACTGGCTCAGGGACCAAGGGTCATTGCTTCGGAGATAGTAAAAAGGGGCCTCTACCTCTCCGTTTCCTGCGCAGAAATAACCTTTACAGGGAATTTCCAGGCCATCCACTTCCAGGATTGCCTGGTGAATTTCTGCCATGGGCACATCGAAGGGCACAATTTCCGCAGAAAGGCCCAGCTCGGAAACCTTTTCCTGCAGGTACTGGGCGGCCTTCAACTCCTCGGGGCTTCCGCCCATGCGGACGTAGGCAGTGTCGTCAAAAATCTTCTTTACGGTCAGTTCGTTCATTTTTCTGCTCCTCTCAAAAAAATCTATTTCTATGGTAACGCAATTCGGCGAATTTTGCAAGGTGTGTTTTTTAAAGAAACTTCTTGACACAGCAGGCTTTCGGTGCTATAATACCTCCCGTGGTGAGCGCTTCACCCATACACGGGCCTTTAGCTCAGTTGGTTAGAGCCTCCGGCTCATAACCGGATCGTCCCGGGTTCGAATCCCTGAAGGCCCACCAGAATTTCGGCCTTTGGCTTTTATATTATATATAGGGGTATAGCTCAATTGGTAGAGCGGCGGTCTCCAAAACCGTAGGCTCAGGGTTCAAGTCCTTGTGCCCCTGCCATTAAGTCCTTGGTATTTGTTTAAAATACCAAGGATTTTTGTTATTTCTGTTGATATTTTACCTGTAAATAGTCTGTTTCTCCAGCACGTCAAAAACTGTTTCCCTTTGGTTTTCCCTTATGGCATGGATTCGTCTTTTCGTTCTGATAGGAACTGCCGCATTCCGGCAAGCAGAGATTTGCGCAGTTCTCCCCTTCCAATCCCTCAAAAGAACAGCCATTCAATCTTCTTCCAAAGACTCATCTCCGACTCCGGCCGATATATAGGTCTGCCGTATAGCAGGCGCAAACCATCCGAGATTTCATTCGGGAAGAGATAAAGGAAATACCGGGTCTGAATGACTGAATTTACTAAAAATTACCCACCGCGTTTTCTCTGTTGATATGTACAGCGATTTGAGAGATACCTGTGAATGCTCTCCACCCGACTTATTCTTCATGTGCGCGCTCATAGGCTTCCCGGATACCATCGGGCAGGTGGTTAGGGATGAGGTCTTTCAGTTTGTCCTCATTGCCGTCCTTCATGGCCTGTTCGTAATACCAGCACTTGAATTTCAGCATATCCAAGGCCTTATTCATATGGGCAATCTCCCTCTCCAGGGATTCCTTCTGGCGCAGGAATAAGTCCCTGCGGTCTGCATAGGTAGATGGTCCGGCTACGCACCAGTTCATGAATTTTTTGATATCCTTAATCTCCAGTCCGGATTTCTTTAAGCACCCAATCACCCGAATCGCTTCAATCTCCGCATCGCTGAATTGCCGGATGCCGGATAAGCGCTCCATATTTGGAAATAGTCCTTGTTTGTCATAGTAACGCAGTGTGGAAATCGGCAAACCGAACATCTCAGATACCTGTCCAATTGTGTACATAAGATTTCTCCCAAATTCTCAAAAAGTCCTTGACCTAAAGCTAGGTTTATATGCTATCATAAGCATATCAGAAGAGAAGCCACAATGCAAGAATCAAAAGGAGGCGCTTTTTATGAACAAAAAAGTATTGATCATTTCGTCCTCCCCTCGTAAGGGCGGCAATTCAGAAAAACTGGCAGAAGCCTTTGCAATAGGCGCAATGGAAAGCGGCAATGCTGTGGAAACCATCTATCTGCGGGAAAAGAGCTTTCATTTCTGTAAGGGATGTTTCGCCTGCCAGAAGCTGGGGCACTGCGTGATTGCTGACGATGCGGTAGAGATCGCCGCAAAGATGCACGATGCCAATGTTCTGGTTTTCGCCACGCCCGTCTACTATTACAGCGTCTCCGGTCAGCTGAAAACCATGCTGGATCGGGCAAATCCCCTGTATGGAACAGACTATGCGTTCACCAAGGTCTATCTGCTGGCGGCCGCCGCCGAAAATGAGCCCGAAACCGTCGAGGGTGCCAAGAAAGCCGTTCAGGGATGGGTGGATTGCTTTGACCGGGCGGAGTTCACCGGCACGGTCTTTGCCGGCGGCGTGAACGACGTTGGCGACATCGCTGGACACCTTGCTTTGGAAACTGCCCATAAAATGGGCGCAGATATTCAATAAAGTGATTTATGTGGAAACTGTATTGGATATGGGTACTTTTGCTCCTGGCAATTTTACTTTCAGCCTGTTCGCCCAAGGGTGATGTCGCTGAGCAAACTGCACCTTCCACGCACGAGGAATCCACATTGGAGGAAAATGAAATAACTTTAAGCATCAATGGCCGGGAAGTGACCGTGAGCTGGGAAAACAACAAATCCGTTGCAGCCCTGGCCGCCTACGTCGAAAACAAGAAAATCACAGTCCACACCACCCGATACGGCGGCTTTGAACAGGTGGGCAGTCTGCCCCAGAGTTTTACCAGAAGCGATGTGCAGATGACTACCGAGCCAGGGGACATCGTCCTGTATTCCGGAAATCAGATTGTCCTGTTTTTCGGCTCCAATTCCTGGAGCTATACAAAGCTAGGCCATATGGATGGACTGTCCGGGGAGGAACTATCCGAACTTCTGGGAAATGACACGGCGGAGATCGTCATTGAGTAAGGAAGAAACAGAATATGAAGTACGAAAATCAGCAGGAATTTGAGGCGGTCAACGTATTTGGCACCGGTACGCCCAACGCAGGCTACTCTCAGTATTTTATCGGTCAGTCCTTTTTGAACCCCCTGACCCGCCCGGAGGACGGCCTGTTTCTCGCCAATGTGACCTTCGAGCCAGGATGCCGGAACAACTGGCACATCCACCATGCTTCTAAGGGCGGCGGTCAAATTCTCATCTGCACTGCCGGAGAAGGGTGGTACCAGGAAGCGGGCAAGGAAGCCGTCAGTCTGACCCCGGGTAAGGTTATTGTCATCCCGCCGGAGGTCAAGCACTGGCACGGAGCCAAGAAGGATTCCTGGTTTAGCCATATCGCCATCGAGGTCCCCGGTGAAGATTGCTCCAATGAGTGGTGCGAACCGGTAAGTGACTACGAATATGAAATTCTTTAAAGCGTGATTTCAGAAAGAACCGGGCTGCCATTTGGGCAGCCCGGTTCTTGCCATGCAGGCAGCTTATGCAGAGAAAATGCAAAAAAGCATTGCAGTCAAGGTAGATTTTATATATAATGACAATATCCGAAAGCCCATTCAAAGATGGGCAAAACGATTGCTTAGGAGGTCAACCATGACGGCAAACATAAATTGGCTCACTGACCCCACCGTATTTGCGGTGAATCGGCTGGACGCCCATTCGGACCATGTATCCTACGCCTCTTCATGGGAAATTGCCCAGGAAAAAACATCTCTGCGTCAGTCTTTGGACGGGACCTGGGGCTTTGCATGGAGCAAATGCCCGGCAGTGCGTCCGGAACATTTCTGGGAAAACGGATTTGACGATTCCGGCTTTGGCACCATTCAGGTTCCAGGTCATATGGAATTGCAGGGTTACGGTCAAATTCAGTACACCAACATCCTCTATCCCTGGGACGGCCACGCCGGCCTGGAGCAGGGCCAGATTGACTGGGAGCGCACATATGTCGGCTCCTATGTGAAAACCTTTGATCTGGAACCGGGGCTTCTTGGCAAGCAGGTCTGTATCTCCTTCCAGGGTGTGGAGCGGGCCTTTTATGTCTGGCTCAACGGCCACTTTGTGGGCTACAGCGAGGACAGCTTCACCCCTTCAGATTTTGATTTGACACCCTACATACAGGAAACAAACAACCGGCTCTGTGTGGAAGTTTTCCAGCACAGCAGTGCCTCCTGGCTGGAAGATCAGGACTTCTTCCGATTCAGCGGTATTTTCCGGAGCGTCTTCCTCTATGCAAAGCCCCGGCTCCATCTGGAAGATCTGTGGCTTCAAGCCGGCCTTTGCCAGGACAACACCACAGGCACTCTGAAAATCCGCCTGAAGCTCAGCGGTGAAAGCAAAACTTGCCGGGTTCACTGCCAGGTGGATGGGCTGCTGGACTGTGACCTGGAGCTGCATCTCGAAGGAGCCTATTTCTTCTCTCAGACTTTCTCCTTCCAGAATGTGAAGCCCTGGTGCCACGAATCTCCCACCCTCTATCATGTCGTTCTGACTTTGCTGGATGAAAACGGCGAAGCCGTGGAGTTCATCCCCTATGACATCGGCTTCCGTCGGTTTGAAATCAAGGACCGGCTCCTGCTTCTCAACGGGCAGCGCATTGTGTTCAACGGCGTGAACCGCCACGAATGGAACCCCCACACCGGACGCGCCATTGGAGAAGAAGATATGCGCCGGGCCATGGAGGTTTTCCTCCGCAATAACATCAACGCAGTCCGCACCTGTCATTACCCCAACCAGACTCCCTGGTATCATATGTGCGATCGGAACGGCATCTACATGATCGATGAGACCAACCTGGAAACCCACGGCTCCTTCCAGCGCAATGCGGAAAGCAATCTGCCGGGAAACAAACCAGAGTGGCTGGCCTGCGTCCTTGACCGGGCGAAATCCATGTTTGAACGGGACAAGAACCATACGGCAATTCTTCTCTGGTCCTGCGGCAACGAATCCTATGCAGGTTCTGATATTCTCGCCATGGCGGATTTCTTCCGGGCTCAGGACCCCAGCCGGGTGGTCCACTATGAAGGTGTAACCTCCAATCGGGCATATGATTCCATTTCCGACGTAGAAACCCAGATGTACACCCGGCCGGACAGAATTCGGGAATATCTGGAATCCGACCCCAAGAAGCCCTTCCTGCTCTGTGAATATATGCACGACATGGGCAACTCCATTGGCGGTATGGAAAGCTATATCCGCTTGGGAGAGGAATTCCCCATGTACCAGGGCGGCTTCATCTGGGACTATATGGACCAGGCTCTTTGGCACACCCTTCCCGATGGACGGGAGGTTCTGGGCTACGGCGGCGACTTCGGTGATCGGCAGAGCGACTACGCGTTCAGCGCCAATGGCATTGTCTTTGCCGACGGAACCGAAAAGCCTGCCATGCAGGATGTCCGGTATTGGTACGCCTCGCCGGAGGCACGCAAAGCCCAGGACGAAGTCGGCAGAATTGCCCGGGAAAATATGGCTCTCCCTCCCTATCGGCAGGGTTCGGACCTGCAAATCAGTCACGGTGACGGAGCCCTTGGGGTTCGGGGCGATACCTTTGAAATTCTCTTCTCCCGTATTCACGGCGGTCCCGTATCCCTGGTGGTGAACGGCAAAGAGTGGCTCTGGCGGGCGCCCCGTCCTGCCTATTGGCGTTCCCCCACAGAAAACGATCGGTCAAACGGATTTGCCGAAAACAGTGCCATTTGGTCTGCGGCGGAACGCTGGCAGAAATGCCAGGCGGTTACCGTCCTGGAGGAAGGACCGGAAACTGTCTCCATTCGCTTTACTTATGGCTCCCCAATCATGCCGGACCTAAAAACAGAGATATTATATACCGTTCACGCAGACAGCCATATGGATGTGGAAGTCCGCTACCTCGGCGGAGAAAACCGTCCCCAGCTGCCTCTTTTCGGACTGCGGTTTGCCACGCCGGAACCCGTGGACACGGTAGAGTGGACAGGTCTCTCTGGAGAGACTTATCCCGATCGGAAAAAGGGCGGAATCTTTGGAACCTATACGGAAGTTCCCCACATTCCCCAGTATCTGGTTCCTCAGGAATGCAGCTGTCACATGGATACCATGCAGACCATTCTGCACAGCGGCAGAAAACATCTTGCCTTCCGTCAGGGCGAAGCCCCCTATGCATTCTCTGCCATTCCCTATACCCCCTGGCAGCTCAGTGAAGCCTTCCATCCCTACGAGCTCCCTGCGCCCAGCCGCACCGTAGTCACCATCTGCGGAGCCATGCGCGGTGTAGGCGGCATCGACTCCTGGGGTGCGGATGTGGAAGAACAATACCACGTCTCCGGTGAAAAGGACATTACACTTTCCTTTACCGTTCAGCTTTTCTGACAGAATTGGGGCCAGGCGTATCGCCCGGCCCCAATTTATCATCCCTTCCGTTTGGTCAAAGCGATGACGTCCTTCATTTTCTCACAGATGGCATCGTAGCATTCCCGGCGGTGGGGACGCAGACAGTTTGAGCAGTCCTTTATGCCCTTCTCCGTATAGGTAAAGCTGCCGCCGCAGTTTTCACCCAGGCAGTACAGAGGACAGTAGCAGAACAAGCAGCTGAAGGTTTCCGGGTTTGCGCCCTGGTGGCAGGGAAAGTATTCGCAGTCCCGGTTCTGAAAGAAATCGTAGTGTGCCATATTGGCCTCCTTTTTCAGTGGAGCAAATTAAACTTGGGTCCAGGGATAGGTGTTTGGCGGATCCTGGGAAAATTCCACCCATTGGCCTGTTGTGGGGTGGAAAAATCCGATTTTATAAGACCACAGGGCAATCTCACAGGGGTCTTCCAGGGTGGCGTACTTCCGCTCCCCTACCAGGGGCCAGCCCCGGCTGGAAAACTGAACCCGGATTTGGTGGGTTCTTCCTGTTCTCAGCCGGATTTTCACCCGTGCCATCTCCTCTGTCCGGTTCAGAACCTGATAATCCAGGATTGCCTCCTGGACCCCTTTTCCCGGCTCGTTTGCAACCATGGTCATGCGCCGGGCCTTGTCCCGGAAGAGAAGGTCCCTAAGGGTGCCGCTGGGGTCCCCTGGACAGCCATGAATCACTGCCAGGTACTCCTTTTGAAACAGGTCCTCCCGGATTTGGCGGGACAGCTCTGAAGCAGCCCTACCATTTCTGGCCAGGACCATAAGGCCGCTGACCACCCGGTCCAGGCGGTGGACTGTGCGGACGTCTGCCTTTGGGTCTCCCAGCGCGTCACGTACCAGCTCCGGCAGTCCTCCCGGCTCGTCAGTGGACAGAACCCGGGCGGGCTTCACACAGACCGCAATATCTTCATCCAAATATAGAAAATCCATAATTGCCTCGCATTCTTTTTCCCTATCCTACCAGAAAACCACCCGCTTTGCAAGCGGAAGGAGGAAATCTTATGAAAATTGTGATTTTGGACGGCCGGGGCCTCAACCCCGGGGACCTTAGCTATGACTGCATCAGCCAATTTGGCGATGTGACCATGTACGAAGGGACCGACAGCGAAGCGGAAGCCATCGCCCGCATTGCAGACAGCGAAATCATTCTGGTGAACAAGGTCCCCATCACCCGGCATGTGGTGGAATCCTGCCTCAATCTGAAGCTCATCTGCGTCCAGGCCACAGGATACAATGTTGTGGACTGCGCGGCCTGTAAGGAGCACGGCATTCTCGTGACCAATGTGCCCTCCTACGGCACGGCGGCAGTGGCCCAGTTCACCATGGGGCTTCTGCTGGAGCTGTGTCACCACATTGGGCTCCATAACGATTCCGTTCATCGTGGGGAGTGGATCAATCGCGAGACTTTCTGCTACTGGCTGACGCCCCAAATGGAGCTGGCCGGAAAAACCATGGGCATTATTGGCTTTGG
>DVJG01000124.1 GCA_018710805.1 Candidatus Faecousia faecipullorum | reverse complement strand
TGCGGGCCTCGGTGTAACGGTAGGCTGCCGGAGGGTCGCCGTCCACGGAGCCGAAGTTGCCGTGGCCGTCCACCAGAAGGTAGCGCATGGAGAAATCCTGAGCCAGACGCACCATGGCGTCGTAAACGGAGCCGTCGCCGTGGGGATGGTACTTGCCCAGCACGTCGCCGACGCAGGTGGCCGACTTTTTGAAGGGCTTGTCAGAGGTTAGGCCGCTTTCGTACATGGTGTAGAGAATCCGGCGGTGGACGGGCTTCAGACCGTCCCGGACGTCGGGCAGGGCCCGGCCCACAATGACGGACATGGCATATTCAATATAGGACTTTTCCATTTCGTCCACCAGGTTGGACTGGGTAATCACCTGGTCGGGGAAGCGGATGTCCTCGGGTTTATAGGTTCGATTATGTGCCAATGATGACACCTCCAATTTTGGATTGGGTGGTTTTTATTTTGCAGGGGTTTCCTAGAGGTTGGTTTTTCCTATTGTTGTAGGGGAGGGATTTATCCCTCCCTGAATCGGTTGATAAAACAGGTCTCATATTTGTATTAAGGGAGAGATGAATCTCTCCCTTACAGGAGTTAATCTGTTATGCGGGGATAAAAACAGTCACTTTCCCATTTCTGGGCATTATAGGTTACATAATTCCAGATTTTCTCATATTCTGCCTGATTGCGGATGACATGATCATGGAAGGACCTCTGCCAGACATTCAGGTCTGGTTGAAGAGCATGAATTTTCCTGGTGACCCCGGCTTTATAGGCACCCAGGATGTTGTTTAAATCGGTTCGTCTTCCATCAATCTTCACAATTTCAATAATCCCATGGACATGATTTGGCATGATTACAAAATTGTCCACCCGGACACCTTCATAGTGGGAATCCAGGGTCATAAATTCCTGCCAGGCAATTTTTCCAAGTGAATTTAAGGTTTTTGGGGTTCCAAAAATGCACTTTTTATCCTTGGTGCAGACTGTGACAAAATAATAATGCTGGCTGGCGTAATCAAAATCCGGTATTCTGGTGGGTTTGCGGCAATAAAAGGGCATTTGCATTCCTTCCATGTCACAGAAAATTTGAAAATCAACTTCCGCAGGGGAGAAAGAGCATGGAATTCGGATTTAGGGAGGGATAAATCCCTCCCCTACAGAGGGCGTTAAATTTTAGATATCGATATTCAGGGCATATTTTGCGTTGTGTTCGATCCACTCTTTTCTGGGCTCCACCTGTTCGCCCATAAGGACGTTGAAAATGGCGTCGGCCCGCTGGGCGTCGTCCAGGGTGATGCGGCGCAGGGTCCGCTTTTCCGGGTCCATGGTGGTCTCCCACAACTCGTGGGGGTCCATTTCGCCCAGGCCCTTGAATCGGGAGATATCCACCTTGGCGTTGGGGTTGTCGGAGCGGAGTTCGGCGCTTTCCTGGTCCCGCTGCTCGTCGGAGTAGGCCACCCTTACGGTCTTGCCCCGGGTGAGCTTATACAGAGGCGGCACGGCGGAATAGACGTAGCCGTGTTCAATAAGGGGCCGCATATACCGGAAGAAGAAGGTCAGAAGCAATGTCCGGATGTGGGCGCCGTCCACGTCGGCATCGGCCATGATGATGACCTTGTGATAGCGCAGCTTATTGATGTCGAATTCCTCGCCGATGCCGCCGCCCAGAGCCACAATCAGGGGAGAGAGCTTATCGTTGTTGTAAATCTTGTCCACCCGGGCCTTTTCCACGTTGAGCATTTTGCCCCACATGGCGAGAATGGCCTGGAACCGGGAATCCCGGCCCTGGATGGCGGAGCCTGCGGCGGAGTCGCCCTCCACGATGTAGATTTCGCACAGCTCAGGGTCCCGCTCGTTGCAGTCCTGGAGCTTGTCCGGCATCTGTCCGGATTCCAGGCCGTTTTTCCGGCGGATGTTTTCCCGGGCCTTCCGGGCGGCTTCCCGGGCCCGGTTGGCGGTCATGGCCTTTTCCAGAATGGCCTTGGCGGTCTGGGGGTGTTCCTCAAAGTAGGTGGTGAGCTGGTCGTTTACGATCTGGTCAACCAGGGTCCGGATGTAGGCGTTGCCCAGCTTTGCCTTGGTCTGGCCCTCGAACTGGGCGTCGGTGAGCTTCACGGAGATAATGGCGGTGATGCCCTCCCGGCAGTCCTCGCCGGAGACCTTGTCTTCTCCTTTGATAATGCCGGTTTTGGCGCCGTAGGCGTTGAGGACCCGGGTCAGGGCCGTTTTGAAGCCCGTCTCGTGCATGCCGCCCTCCGGGGTCCGGACGTCGTTGGCAAAGCTCATCATGAATTCGTTGTAGCCGTCGTTATATTGGATGGCGATTTCCGCAGAGGCGTCGCCCTTGCTGCCGGACATATAGATGACGTCCTGGTGGAGGGGGGTCTTATTGCGGTTGCACCAGAGGGCAAATTCCCGGATGCCGCCCTCGTAGCACATGGTGTCCGTGAGCTGTTTTTCGTCATCCCGGTCGTCGGTGATGGTGATGGAAAGGCCGCCGTTCAGGAAGGCCTCCTCCCGCATACGCTCATGGAGGGTCTCATAGTCATAGACAAGGGTGTCGAACAGCTCCGGGTCCGGCTGGAAGGTGACTTCCGTGCCGGTTTTCTCGGTTTTTCCCACGACTTTCATCTCCTGGGTAATATGGCCCCGGGAGAATTTCATCTCGTAGATAAGGCCGTCCTTGTGGACCCGGACCGTGAGCCATTGGGACATGGCGTTGACCACGGAGGCGCCTACGCCGTGGAGGCCGCCGGAGACCTTATAGCCGCCGCCGCCGAACTTGCCGCCGGCATGGAGCACCGTAAAAACCACTTCCAGGGCAGGCCGGCCGGTCTGGGGCTGGATATCCACGGGGATGCCCCGGCCGTCGTCGGTGACGGTAATGGAGTTGCCGGGGTTTATGGTCACGGTGATGTGCTTACAGTAGCCCGCCAGGGCCTCGTCAATGGCGTTGTCCACGATTTCGTAGACCAGGTGGTGGAGGCCCGAGGCGGAGGTGGAGCCGATGTACATACCCGGCCGCTTCCGCACGGCTTCCAGGCCCTCCAGGACCTGAATTTGAGAGCCGCCGTATTCCTGTGTTACTTTGGTTTCATCAGACATAGTTTTACTCCTACATTAAGGATTTCATGATATTCTTAAATAACTAACTTTCCGTGGCTGATTTCCATGGTTTTTCCCAGCTTTGTCAGTCTTCCCGGCTCGCAGCAGGTGATAAACACCTGTCCCGAGGAAATCTGGTTCAGGACAAAGTCCTGCCGGGCCGGGTCCAGCTCCGAAAGGACGTCGTCAAGCAATAGCACCGGCTCCTCGCCGAACTCCCTGCCCATCAGGGTCCGCTGGGCCAGCTTCAGGCTGATGGCAGCGGTGCGGGTCTGACCCTGGGAGCCGTAGGTCTTCAAATCCACCCCGGACAGGGACACGGAAAAGTCGTCCTTGTGGGGCCCCGTCAGGCACTGGGCCGATTCCAGCTCCGCCTGTTGGTGGCGCTGCAAATGCTCCAGCAGGTTCTCCGTGAGAACACTCACCGGGGCCATGGGGTCCGATACCGTGGACACCGTCTTATATTGAAGGGAAAAGGCCTCACAGCCCGAGGAGAACTGGCAGTGATAGGTAGCGGCGGCTTTTCCAAGAGCCTCGTAAAATCTGGCCCGGTAGGAGATCAGCAAGGCTCCCACCTGGCACAGCCGCAGATTGAATTCCGGCAGCACGTCCAAAAGGGCAGGGTTTTGGACCCGGTCCTTTAATATCCGGCTTTTCTGGTCCAGAATCCGGTTGTA
>DVJG01000123.1 GCA_018710805.1 Candidatus Faecousia faecipullorum | reverse complement strand
AAGATTGGCGATGCTGACGTTCTTGCAGCCCCGCAGAAGAAGCACGTCTGCTGTCCGGCCGGTGGCCACGATCTCGCTGCCTTTTTCGGCGCCGCGGATGCTGAGTCCTTCTACGCCCTGCAATACCAGGGTAAAGCCGTCTTCCGTAGCCTCCCAGTGATAATACGTGCCGACGTCTGCACTGCCGTAGTCTGCGGCGGTGCTCAGGTCAAAAGTCCCTTCGGCAAGGGTGATGTCCGCACCGGGAGCAATGGCGGCGAGAAAATCGTCCACATTGGAGACGGTGACGGCCTCCCCCTCCGGCTGGGCCGCCGTTTCGGTGGCAGACTGGGCTTCGGAAGGCACCTTGGCCTCCTCCTTGGAGCATCCGGTAAAAATAGCCAGGCTCAGAGCGCTGATAAGAAGCAGTCCCAGAACCAGGGCGATGGTTCGTTTCATAAGCATCTTCCTTTCTAAGGAAGCTCTGATTAAATTGGCAAAAGCTTCGCTGTCCAGCCGAAGACGATTTATCAGAGGTTCCTTAAGTGTTGTGAAATAAGTTTAACGCATTAAACCTTTTCTGAGGTTAGTTTAACACGTTAAACCTCATTTGTCAACAAAAATTTCCCGGCGAAGGTTTTTTTCGCCGGGAAATCCGTGGAATTATCTTTCGTGTTTTCTTAAGGCGTAGTAAATCCGCGCCGCTCCGTCCCCCGGAGAGAGGGACTGTAGGTTTTTCACCATCATCTGCCGCTTCTCCTGATTCCGCAGAAGGTCCACGCAGATCTGCGCCAGGGCTTCCGGGTCCCCAGCCGTAGCGGCGGCACTCCGGGACACAAAAAAGTCCAGGTTGTGGCTTTCACAGCCTGCCACGGCATCCACAAAAACCATGGGCAGGCCCTTCACCGCCGCCTCGGTGACGCTGATGCCGCCGGGCTTTGTGAGATACAGGTCGGCGCTGTCCATATAGCGGGAGACCTGGTCCGTATATTTCAGGACATTCAAAGTCTCGGGGCCCTTTGGTTCACCCAGGAGTTTTTTATAGAGGCTTTCGTTGGTACCGCAGATCACCGTAAGGGCCATATCCTCGGTCATTTTCTCCTGCAAACGGTCCACAAGCTCCGGAATGGGGCCGCATCCCATGCTTCCGCACATGACCAGAAGGTGGGTTTTCCGGGGGTCAATGCCGCACTGCTCCTTCGCCCGGTCCTTTTCTTCTTTGGACAGGAACTCCCGGCGCACGGGGATACCCGTGACCTTGAGTTTGTCCCTGTCCAGGCCCCAGGAGACGAACTCCGGGATCAGGGCCTCATGGGGGATGAACAGCGCATCCAGGCCGCACTTATCTACCAAGGGAGAGCAGGTATAATCCGTGGCCAGGAAAGCGGTCCGGATGGGAAGGGGGTCCTCCAGCTGCATGGCGGTGAGAATCAGGGCCGCGAACACGTGGGTACAGAGAACCGCATCGTAGTGCTCATCCAGAATGTGCAGCCGCAGGCGCTCGGCTCCCGGAAGCAGGAGCCTGTAAACCGGCGTAAAGTCCCGGCTGCGGTCTCCGTGCTCCTCGCTGTAACCGTAGCCCTCCCGGTTAATGCTGGGCAAATACCGATAAATCCGGGTATGCCAGCGGCTCACAAAGTCCGAGGCCCCGGGAGAAATGTAGCTGAGGCCATCCTCGATGTCACAGGGGGTTCCCTGAGCCATGCAGTATTCCTGAACGGCTTTGGCGCAAGAATTGTGGCCCGCTCCGGTATTTCCGCTTAAAATCAGTAGTTTCATGGCAGTTCTCCTAATGGGCAGCCCGTTTCTTTTCCAGCAGGGACAGAAGCCGGGGCCGATTGTAGCGTTGAATTACGATAAAGGGCAGGTTCCCCAGCAGCAGATAAAGGGCCGTCATGACCACGCCTCCAGGTCCCGGCCAGATGGCGAGAAGCCCCAGCCCCAGCAGGCACAGTATAATGTGGACACTCTCGGCGACACAGGTCTCCTTTACGAGAACCTCCAGCTTTTCCACATCATCCCGGAAGGAAACCTTTTTGGGCGGCAGAATCTTTGTCAGGATTTTGCTCATATCCGTCACCTTGTTCTTCCAGCGGCGGATGCCCAGCTTTTCATAGATTTTTCCGTTCTTTTCAAAGGGCAATGCTTGAAAGGGAAACCGCTTCCCGTTCAGCGGGAGCCGTGCCATGAGCCGCCCCAGAGGCGTGGCCAGAATGCCCAGCAGTGCCATATAGAACATGCTCCACCCAAAACCATGTCGGTGCACAAATGCTTCCTCCTTCCGTATTTTCTTTTATTATAGCGTATTTCTTTCTCTTGGCTATGGGACACTTTCCCGGAAATGTCCAAAATCGTTGAAACTTTTTGTGAACAAACCTCTTGCTTTCTGGCAAAATTGGATAATTTGTAAATTCTTCTCTTTTTTCCATTTCGATACAATTCGTTCACATTTTTGTGATATTCTTTACGCTAAGTCATTTCAGGAAAGCAGGCGGTATCTGTGGAGAAAGTCAGAAATCTCGTATTCCGGTTCCTCCGGTTGTTTGTAAGGCTATTCTACCGAAAACCGGAGATCATCGGTCTGGAAAACCTTCCCCAGGAGCCCTGTATTCTGGTGGGAAACCACTCCCAGATGCACGGGCCCATCATTGGAGAGCTCTTTTTTCCCGACGCCTACACCTGGTGCGCCGGACAGATGATGGAATTAAAAGCGGTGCCCGCCTACGCCTTTCAGGATTTCTGGTCCCGAAAACCTAAATACATCCGCTGGTTCTATAAACTGCTCTCCTATGCCATTGCACCCCTTTCCGTCTGTATCTTCAACGAGGCACGGACCATCCCCGTGTACCACAACAAGCGGATTGTAAAGACGTTCAAGCAGACCCTGGCGCGGCTGGGCGAAGGCAGGAACATCATTATCTTCCCGGAGCACGACGCCCCTTATGACCACATTCTCTGCGATTTCCAGACGGGATTCGTGGACGTGGCGAGAGCCTACTATAAACAGACCGGAAAGGTCCTTTCCTTCGTTCCCATGTACTTAGCTCCGAAGCTCCGCCAGGTTCATCTGGGGACACCCATTCCCTACGCTCCGGAGAACGCCATCAAGGAGGAGCGGCAGCGCATTTGCGACCAGCTCATGACCCAGATCAGCCAGCTGGCTCGTTCCCTGCCCCGGCACAAGGTGGTGCCCTACAACAACGTTTCCAAGAAAGCATACAACTATAATCGCGAGGAGGAATGCACCCAATGAAAACGCCTGTAGTGGATTACCGTGAATTTCGCCTGAAGAAATTAAATGAGCCCCGTTTCTCCCACCTGAAGCTTCTGGTGGGCTGGCTTGTCTACTTTCTGTTTTACTTTCTGACGGAGAATCTCATTCCCGCCTCTGCCTGCCATCCGGTTCACTGCTGGGTCGATGACGTGGTACCTTTTACGGAGTGGTTTGTCATTTTCTATGTGGGCTGGTTCTTCCTCATTGCCTTTTCCCTGATCTACTTTGCCCTCTACGACATTGAGAGCTTCAAGAGCCTGTCGAAGTTCATAATGATCACCCAGTTTGTGGCCATTGTGTGCTACATTGTCTATCCCACCCGGCAGGACCTGCGGCCGGAAGTCTTTCCCCGGAACAACATCTTCACCGCTGTGCTGACCTTCATCTATGCCTTTGACACCCCCACCGGGGTCTGTCCTTCCCTGCACGTAGCCTACTCCCTGGGCATTGCCTCGGTGTGGTTAAAACGGAAGGATTCCACGGTCCTTACCAAAGTCTTTATCACCGCCTTTGCAACCTGCATCTGCCTGTCTGTCATGTTTGTCAAGCAGCACTCTGCCGTGGATGTGTTCTTTGCCATAATCCTGGGGGCCCTGGCAGAACTGGTGGTTTTCCGGAAGCGCTATTTCCAGAAAGCGCACTTTGGGAAAAGTGAACCATTCTCCGCTCAGTAATCACAGATTTCGATTGTTTCCCACAAAGTTTCCATAGCCTATTGACATTTCCCTGCAAATAGGGTATGCTGAGGCCATAATTTTATATCAGACAAATGAAGTTCTTAGGAAAGTGGCGAAAGCCTGCCGAAGGAGTAATACTCTCAGGCGCCTGGGTACAGGTGAGGACTAAGGACAGATGTGGCTCTGGAGAATCTCAGAAATGGGTACCGAAGGTGCAAGGCGGCTTGCCGCTGAATCTCTCAGGTAAAAGGACAGAGTAAGCGTACACGCTTTTTTGTTTTACGCTTTTTCTTTTCGCCGGAATCACATGGTTCCGGCGATTTTTCTGAGCCTTCTTTGTCGGGAAAGAGGTCAAACTATGGAAAGCGTAATCACGAACATCGTAGCCGCCGTCAATGACGTGCTGTGGAACAAGTACCTGCTGCTTCTGTTTCTGCTTCTGGGCAGCGGCGTGTACTTTTCCTTCCGCACCCATTTTGTCCAGGTCCGGAAGTTCGGCGAAGGTATGCGCCGGGTCTTCGGCAACGTCAGCCTCAAGGGAAAGCACGCAGGCAAGGAGGGCATGAGCTCCTTCCAGGCCCTGGCCACTGCCGTGGCTGCCCAGGTGGGCACCGGCAACATTGCAGGCTGTGCAACGGCTCTGGTCTCCGGCGGCCCCGGCGCCATTTTCTGGATGTGGGTTTCCGCCTTTTTCGGTATGTCCACCATCTATAGCGAGGCGGTTCTGGCCCAGAAGTACAAGCAGGTGGGTACGGACGGTCACGTCACAGGAGGTCCCATCTACTACATCAAAGCAGCCTTTAAAGGCAAATTCGGCACCTTCCTGGCAGGCTTCTTCGCCATAGCCATCATTCTTGCCCTGGGCCTCATGGGCAACATGGTCCAGTCCAACTCCATTGGCGACGCCTTCTTCACGGCATTCGGCGTCCCCAAATTCGCCACCGGCCTTGTCATCGCCGCCATCTGCGCTTTCATCTTCCTGGGCGGCGTGAAACGCATCGCCTCCGTCACGGAGAAGGTGGTGCCCGTCATGGCCTGCCTGTACATTCTCGGTTCCATCGCCGCCATCGCTATGAACGCCCAGCAGATCATTCCCGCCATCCGCTCCATTTTTGTGGGTGCCTTCAACCCCCAGGCTGTCATGGGCGGCGCTCTGGGTATCGGCGTCAAGGAAGCCATGCGTTTCGGCGTTGCCCGGGGCCTTTTCTCCAACGAAGCCGGCATGGGCTCCACCCCCCACGCCCACGCCCTTGCCAAGGTCCCTAAGCCCCAGGACCAGGGTGTGGTCGCCATGGTGGGCGTGTTCATCGACACCTTTGTGGTGCTGAACATGACCGCTCTCGTGATTCTGACCTCCGGCATGCTGGGCACCATCGATTCCAACGGCGAATTGCTCAGCGGCACGGCCCTGGCTCAGGCAGCGTTCAACAATTCCTTCGGTGCGTTCGGCAATGTGTTTGTGGCCATCTGCCTTCTCTTCTTCGCCTTCTCCACCATCATCGGCTGGTTTTTCTTCGGCGAGACCAATGTAAAGGCCCTCTTCAAAGGCAGCAAGGCCGCCCGCATTGTCTATGGCGTCCTGGCGCTGCTGTGCATTGCGGTGGGTTCCTTCCAGAAGGTGTCTCTGGTTTGGGATATGAGCGATATGTTCAACGGCCTAATGGTCATCCCCAACCTGCTGGCAGTGCTGGCCCTCAGCGGCCTGGTCGCAAAATGCGCCAAGGACAACCAGGACGAACTGCGCTGAAATATTTTTTGCGGGAGCCGATACACGGCTCCCGCAGTTTTCATAGAAGTAAGAAAGCAAAAAAGCCTCGCAGAGTTTGCCGCCTGGGGCGGCAAATAAAATCCAATGCGTTTTCTGCCGGGGCGTGTACCTGGCAGAAAACACTTCTCAGGCTCCAAGTGTGGAATTTGTCCCCCTACGGGGGACAAATTATGCACGCAGGAGACTGCAAAACACCTGTCAAAAAGCCTCAAAGAGGATTTTTGACAGTTTAAAAAAAAGATGGAGGTCAAAAGTTGACCTCCATCTTTGCATATATGGTGGACGATATAGGACTCGAACCTATGACCTTCCGCACGTCAAGCGGATGCTCTAGCCAGCTGAGCTAATCGTCCAGGTCGGTTGCGACTTTGATAGTATACACGCTTCTGCGCTTTTTGTCAATACCTTTTTTCGATTTTTTTAATATGAATTTTGCACATTCAGAAACAGACGCCAGGCGCACAGGAGAGGCTGTATGCCGCGCCGGAACATGGCGGTCACTTCTTCGGCACTGTCTTTGATTTTCCCGGCCGGAGCAGAATATTCCCGGGAAAAAGATGAGAAAAAGTTGAAAATCCCCCTTGACTTTTTTCTTCTGCAATGGTAAAATACCAGAGCCGCATTGAAGGGGCTTAAGTTGGTGCGCCTGCACCGCGCCCCAAAAGCGAGACTACACAAAATAAAAGTAGGTGAAATGAATGAAAGCAGTTATCGTGACCGGAGGCAAGCAGTACACCGTGGCAGAAGGCGACGTCATCTTCGTCGAGAAGCTGGGTGCTGAGGCTGAAGCTACCGTCAAGTTCGATCAGGTGCTGGCTGTCCTGGACGGCGAGAACACCAAGATTGGTGCTCCCGTGGTGGAAGGCGCCGCTGTGGAAGCCAAGGTCGTCAAGAACGGCAAGGGCAAGAAGATCGACATCATCCGCTATAAGGCTAAGAAGAACGAGAAGCGCCACATCGGCCATCGTCAGCCCTATACCAAGGTGGAGATCACCAAGATCGCTCTGTAATTTATGACAAGATGCGAATTTTTCACCGAGAATGACCGGATCACCGGTTTCTCGGTATCCGGCCACTCCGGTTATGACGAGGCAGGCAAGGACATTGTCTGTGCGGCCATCAGTGCAGTGGTTGCCATGGCGGAAGCCACCATCAATGAGGTGTGCGGCGCCAAGGCCAAGGTTCGGGTGAAGGACGAGCAGGCCCGTATCACCCTGACCCTCCCCGCTTCCTGCGATGAGGAAGAGAGCGTCCAGGCGGTTCTCGCCGGCATGATGCTCTATCTTTGCAGCCTGCGGGACGACTATCCCGACTATATCGAAGTTTTGGAGGTGTAACACCATGCTGAAGATCAGTATTCAGTTCTTCGCTCACCACAAGGGCGGCGGTTCCACCAAGAACGGCCGTGACTCCGAGTCCAAGCGTCTGGGTGTCAAGCGTGCCGACGGTCAGTTCGTGCTGGCTGGCAACATTCTGGTCCGCCAGAGAGGCACCCACATCCATCCCGGTGTCAATGTTGGTATCGGCAAGGATGACACCCTGTTTGCTCTGGTTGACGGCACCGTCAAGTTCGAGCGCATGGGCAAGGATCGCCGTCAGTGCTCTGTTTACGCTGAGCAGTAATTGCGTATAACCCAGAAAAGCTGCCGCACCGACTTTGCGGCAGCTTTTTTAATAAAACAATGTGTTTGCCGGAATCCTATGGAGCGCAAAGCACTGCCCGGGGCAGCGTTGTGCGGTCTGTAGGATGGCTCTGTTACCCAAGGAGGTATGTTTGTGTTTGTAGATAAAGTTCGGATTACGGTGATCGGCGGCCGGGGCGGCGACGGTGCGGTGGCCTTTCACCGGGAGAAGTATGTTGCCTCGGGAGGTCCCGATGGCGGCGACGGAGGACACGGCGGCAGCGTGATTCTCCATGTCAACGACAATCTGTCCACATTGCTGGATTTCCGCTACAAGCGGAAGTACGCCGCCCAGGCCGGTGTCAGCGGT
>DVJG01000122.1 GCA_018710805.1 Candidatus Faecousia faecipullorum | reverse complement strand
TTAGATAGTATAATAATACCATAAAATCCATAATGCGGAGGTGCAGAAATGAAAATTCAATTCATTGGCGCTACCCATGAGGTTACGGGCAGCTGCACGCTTTTGGAGGTAGGAGGACACTACTATCTGGTGGACTGCGGCATGGAGCAGGGGGTGGATGTGTTCCAGAATATCACTTTGCCTGTTCCGGCAAATGCTATTGAGGCAGTTTTTTTGACCCATGCCCATATCGATCACTCCGGCATGCTTCCCAAACTCTGCAAGGACGGCTTTTCTGGACCCATCTATGCCACAGAGGCCACCTGCGACCTGTGCGATATCATGCTCCGGGATTCCGCCCACATTCAGGAATCCGAAGCCCAATGGCGGAGCCGCAAGGCTGAGCGAGCCGGAGAGCAGGTCATTGAACCGGTTTACACCATGAACGATGCCCAGGCTGCCATCCGGCTTTTGCGTCCTTGCCAATATTCCGAAGTCCGCCAAGTGGCCGAAGGAATCATCATCCGTATGACGGATATCGGCCATCTGCTGGGCTCTGCCGCCATTGAACTATGGCTCACGGAGGACGGGCAGACACGAAAAATCGTATTCAGCGGCGACGTGGGCAATACTCACCAGCCCATTATCCGGGATCCCCAGCCCGTGGCTGAGACCGACTATCTGGTCATTGAGTCCACCTATGGTGATCGTCTCCATGAAAAAGACCGTGGGGATGTGGTTGCGGAGCTGGCAACCTATATCCAGCGGGCCCTGGACCAGGGCGGCAATCTGGTGATTCCCTCCTTTGCCGTGGGACGCACCCAGGAGATGCTGTACGCCATTCGGGAAATCAAGCAGCGGGGACTGGTGAAAGGACACGACGGCTTCCCGGTGTATGTGGATTCCCCCCTTGCCGTGGAGGCCACAGGTATTTTCCTTCAGTGCAACCAGGACAGCTTTGACGATGAAACCCTTGCCCTTATTCGGCAGGGCATCAATCCTATCTGGTTTGACGGACTGCGTCTGTCCGTCACTTCCGATGATTCCAAGAATATCAATGCCGACACAGAGCCGAAAGTCATTCTCTCCGCCAGCGGAATGTGTGAGGCCGGCCGAATCCGCCACCATCTGAAGCATAACCTGTGGCGCAAAGAGAGCATTATCCTTTTTGTTGGATATCAGGCAGTGGACTCCCTGGGACGTCGGCTCCAGGAAGGGGCGAAATCCGTAAAGCTGTTCGGCGAGGACATTGCCGTCTTTGCTGAGATTGCCAGCCTTCACGGCGCTTCCGGTCACGCCGACCGGGACGGACTGCTCAACTGGCTGGCAGGATTCCAGGAAAAGCCCAAAATGATTTTTGTAAACCACGGCGATGACCGCAGCTGTGAAGTTTTCCGGGCAACCCTGGCCGGTATGGGTTACCACGCCGAAGCGCCCTACAGCGGCACGGAATATGACCTTCTGACAGGCAAGCTTACAGTCTTCACCGAAGGCATTAAAATTGACAGAATGGAAGCATTTAAAGGAAGTCAGCGCGCCAAACAGGTTTACGGTGAACTGCTGGCCGCCGCTGAGGACCTGCTGGCCTTGGTCCGGACCCGCAAAGGCAAGGCCAACAAGGAAAACGCTAAGCTTACAGGGCAAATCCGGAATCTCATTACCAAGTGGAGCGATTAAATGTCGGACTCCTAAGGGAGGAAAACCTTGAACTGGACAGCAGAGCTTCAAGAAAAAATAAAAAGGAAGAATCAAATTCTCTTTTCCAAGGATTCGGCGTTTTTGCAGGATTTGGCCCTTCTTATACAAGGCCAGAGCCATAAGACCCTGACTCTCTGGGCTTTTGACCTGGCAGGGGAGTCCGTAGCGGTATTGAAAGAAAAATATCCCCAGGAAACCCGGCCGGAGGAGGCGCTGCTGGCTGCCAAGGACTGGGCGGCAGGGAACGTCAAAATGCGTTTTGCCCAGCGAAAAATACTGGACTGCCACGCCGTGGCCAAGGAACTTACCGATAAGGCGGACATCGCCGCCTGCCACGCCGTAGGTCAGGCCTGCGCCGTGGTTCATACGGTTGGTCACGCCCTGGGATACCCTATGTACGACCTGAGCGCCATCGTCTACCGCCTGGGCGCTGAACACTGCCAAGAGGAGGTTGAGAAAAGGAAGCAAACCTACATTGAAAAGCTCTTTTATTGGCAGTCTCAGGACCAACCGGGTCCCTGGGCGGATTTCATGCTGAGATAACAAAATCGGGATACCATTTTGGTATCCCGATTTAGACTGTCAAAAAGCCCCTACAGGGCTTTTTGACACGTTTTTTGCAGTCTCCTGCGCGCACTCCCTGTGCGCTGCGGCGCACAACTCGCACACTTGGAGCCTGAGAAGTGTTTTCTGCCAGGTACACGCCCCGGCAGAAAACGGTTTTCAATCTATTTGCCGCCTGGGGCGGCAAACTCTGCGAGGCTTTCTTGAGAAGATGAATCGGGATACCCAAATGGTATCCCGATTTGCTGTAATAAAAATTACCGAATTTCTGCCCAGGTTTTATAGATCTCGTAGACGTTATCCGGATTGGCTCCGGCGCCGAATTCGCACTGGGCAATACAGCCGCCGTCCTGCCACAGGGAGTCGTAGACGCTGTGCACGGCTTTACGGATGTCCTCAGTGCTTCCGTGAGGGATCAGATGCTGGCGATCGATTTCGCCCCAGAAGGTGATTTTTCCTTTAAACTGCTGAAGCTTGTCCATGCCCATACAGAAGATTTGTGTGTTGAAGGCGTCCAATCCCAAGTCAATGAGCCGGGGGATGATTTCCAGGGTGTAGCCGTCGGAGTGCATGAACATTTTCTTGCCGTACTTATGGGCGATGTCGAAATAATCCCGGTACATGGGCTTAAAGTAAGTATCCCAGAGCTTGGGGCTGATGAGCAGAGACTTCTGGGAGCCCCAATCGTCCATGATGCCCAGGCCGTCCACGTCGGTCTGCGCCCATTTTGTCAGCAGCCGGCAGTAGTAGTCGTGCATCTTCTCCATGAATTCCAGCATTTTCTTCGGTGGGTCCATGAGGTCCATATAGAGATTCGCCGTGCCCCGGAGGAACTGCAGCTGCTCAAAGGGCCGGGGACAGCAATCCGCCATCATGAATTTGTCAGTAGCGGCGCAGTCGGCGTTGACCTTTTCCATGTCAAAGCTCAAATATTCCTCGGGAATGTGGATTTTATAGGCATCTTCCCAGTCGTCGTCCTGAACCAGGGGGTCCTTCACCTCGCCGAAGACACCGGGCTGGATGTTGGTAAACCGGGAGCCCCACTCATCGATGTAAAGGCCGGGGGTGTAGGGGTCGCCTTCCGTTTTGGGACGTTTTTCATAGACGGTCTGAGGGCCGGCAAAGTCCCAGGTGAAGCCGTCCAGGATTTTCTGCAGGGCATCGTGGTGATAGAGGTCTGCCCAGGGCAGGGTCCAAAGCTGACGGGGGACTCTTCCGTCGGTGTTTTTAAATTCCAGGGTATCCCGGACCAGTTCTCTAGAAGTGCGTTCCATACTGTTTCCTCCTCAGGATTTTGTAGGATCAGCGGTAAATTGCCTCTTCCCGCCAGATTTTCTGCATCAGCTCGTAGCGCCGCAGAGGCAGGCCCGTGTAGACGCAGTTGGAGGTGGAGAAGATGAAGCCGTAATTGCCATCCATGCCCTCTTTAAGGCAGCGGCGAACATCGGCGGCGGCCTCCTCGTCGGTTCCGGTCTGCAGCAGACCACAGTTGACGTTGCCGATGGTGCAGATGCGGTGGCCGTACTTTTTACGGACCTCCGTCAGGCTCATGTGGCCCTGGGGGTCGATGGAGTGAAGGGCGTCCGGGCCGCAGTCTATGATCTGGTCCAGAATGGGGTTCAGATTGCCGTCGCTGTGCTTGATGACGTAGTAGCCCAGCTCATGGTAGGTGTCGATGCACGTTTTCAGATGAGGCGCCACCAGCTCGGCAAAGATGTCGGAAGAGAAGAAGGGGTTGACGTTGAAGGCATAATCGGAGCACAGGGCGAAGCCATCCAGAAGCCCCGTGCCTGCCAGTGCGCTGGCACGCTTTTCGGCAGCTTCCTGCCAACGATTCTGCTGATCGTGAATGCTGTCCGGGTCCTCGAACATCTTCACGGTGAAGTCCATCATGCTTTCGCCATCGGGGATGCCGACGGTGGTGTCGCCGTGCATCATGATGTAGTATTCATCCCCGGTTTTTTCCCGAATGGTCTCCAGAAGCCACTTGGTCTCCTCCAGTCCGCCGGGGTTGGGGTGAACGAAAATAGCGTCATGATTGTAACGCTGGGCGGTTTTGATGTAGATGTCGGCCATATCCTCGATTTGAAGCTTTTGTTCTTCATAGGACATCTGATTCCACTGCTCATAGAAACGGTGGGAAGGATGAACCTTGCCGAAAGCCTCCATGGTCAAAAAGAACACCAGTTCAAACTGGGGCACGTGGCCCTCGACAGGCTCCCGCCGCAGGGCTTTGATAAAACGCTGTCTGTGGGTATCCGCCATTGTGTTTGCCTCCTAGTAAAATTTGACAAAATAATATGGGGTATCTTTCCCAATCGCACACGATTTTCACAGGAAAAACAAGTGGGAAAAGGATACTTTAACATATAAAAAAGTTCTCCCGCCGTAGCAGAAGAACTTTTTATTTACTTCAGGAACTGCCGGATCAGAGCTTTGGCTGCCGGGTTGTAAGGCTGATAGCGCATAGGCAGGTCCAGCCAGGTTTTCTTGTCCAGAATGCTCTTATGGTGGGAGAAGGTGTCAAAGCCTGCTTTTCCGTGGTAGGAACCCATGCCGCTCTCGCCAACGCCGCCGAAGCCCATATTGCTGGTGGCCAGGTGAACAATCACATCGTTGATGCACCCGCCGCCGTAACAGCACCGGGTGGTCACACGCCGGATGGCAGCTTTGTCCTCAGAGAAGAAGTACAGGGCAAGGGGTTTCTGGCGGCTGTTTACCAGAGAGATGGCATCCTCCAGGCTTTCGTAGGTCAGCACGGGAAGCACGGGTCCGAAAATCTCCTCCTGCATCACGGCATCGTCCAGGGTGACGTGATCCAGCACCGTGGGCTCAATCTGCTGGGCTGCAGCATCGGATCGCCCGCCGTGGACGATTTTTTCCTCGTCAATCAGTCTGAGAATGCGGGAAAAATGCTTGTCGTTGATAATTTTTCCATAATTCTCGTTTTCCAGGGGGTTTTCTCCGAACTGGGTTTGAATTTCTGCTTTGATGCAGGCAATCAGCTCGTTTTTGACCGTTTTATCACAGAGAATGTAGTCCGGCGCCACGCAGGTCTGACCGCAGTTCAGAAACTTTCCGAATACGATGCGCTTGGCGGCCAGAGGGATTTTGGCGGTGGCGTCTATGATGCAGGGACTTTTTCCGCCCAGCTCCAAAGTTACAGGGGTCAGATGATGGGCAGCTTTTTCCATGACCTGACGCCCAACGCTCTGGCTTCCGGTAAAGAAGATGTAGTCGAATTTCTGATTCAGCAGGCACTGATTTTC
>DVJG01000121.1 GCA_018710805.1 Candidatus Faecousia faecipullorum | reverse complement strand
GGTGCTCCGGCGGCCCCGGACCAGGTCGCCGAACCGCTGGACGATGACGCCGCCGCCCAGCATATTGCTCAGCCGGGCGATGCTCTCGCCGTAGCCGTTGGAGTCCTTGAAGGGCTCGGAGAAGTGCTTTGCAACCAGCAGGGCGAAGTTGGTGTTGTCCGTGTGCTTTTCGGGAGACTCGTAGCTGTGGCCGTTGACCGTGATGATGCCGTTGGTGTTTTCGTTGACCACAATGCCGTGGGGGTTCATGCAGAAGGTCCGGACCCGGTCCTCAAACTTTTCGGTCCGGTAGACGATCTTGCTTTCGTAGAGCTCGTCGGTCAGGTGGCTGAACACCACAGCGGGGAGCTCCACACGGACACCCAGGTCCACACGGTTGGACATGGTGGGGATATCCATTTCCCGGCATACCTTTTCCATCCACTTGCTGCCGCTGCGGCCTACGGATACGATGCACTCCCGGCAGGTGGTCTCGCCATTTTCCGTCACCAGGGTGTAGCCGTCATCGGTTCTCAGAAGATGCTCCACAGGGGTGTCGAAGTAGAAATCGGCTCGGTCCTTTAAATAGGCGTAGAGGTTTTCCAGAACCAGGTGGTTGATGTCGGTGCCCAGGTGCCGCACGGAGGCGTCCAGCAGCTGCATGCCGTTCTGCAGGCACAGCTTTTTGAACTTGGTGGCGCCGGTGGAGTACATCTTGGTGCCCTCGCCGCCGTAGCGCAGGTTGATGCCGTCTACATAGCGCATGAGCTCCAGAGCCTGATCCCGGCCCACGTGCTCATAGAGGGTGCCGCCGAAGTCGTTTGTAATATTGTACTTGCCGTCGGAGAATGCGCCGGCGCCGCCGAAGCCGCTCATAATGGAGCAGGTCTTGCAGCCGATGCAGCTTTTTATCTTGTTGCCGTCAATGGGGCAGCGGCGTTTTTCCAGGCTGTGGCCCGCTTCAAAGACCGCCACTTTGAGACCTGGGTTTTGGGTGACCAATTCGTAGGCGGCGAAAATACCGCCGGGGCCTGCGCCGATAATCGCAATGTCGTAATTCATGTATATACTCCTAAAAAAATAAATTGCCGTTCAAAATCTGCGGCCCGAAGGGCGGGAAAAACGCAGGAACATCCGGCTGACCCAAGGGGTCTTTCTTTGCGGGGATATTCTATCACAGGCAAATCAAAAAGTAAAGAAGATTTCGGAAATTTTCCAGGTTCCGGGCTTTTTTCCTGGAAAAATCCATGCTGTGTGTTCGGAAAGAGACCAAAACGCAGCCAACGAAAGCCCATACAGAAACGAAAGGAAACAGTGGCGGGAATACCGGAAAATTTTTCACAAAAGCCGGGGAATGGAGAAGCCAAAACTTGCGTAAACTCCGAAAGGGAAGGAGTGAGGAAAAAGTTTACATCTGATTTTTATACAGTTAAATAACCATATAATAGAATTATGAATTTACGTAAAGAGGAGATTTGATGGCAAAGGAAGGAGGAAAGCCTAGGTTGAACAGGAAAACCTGGTTCGCCCTTTGGGAGGCGGCGGAATTTGTGAAAAACCCCGAAAAATTTATCGTTTTTGAGACATTCGCCGATTGACCGCCGCCGGGAAATCTGGTAAAATAGGGGCATCCGAGAAAGGAGGAAAATCCATGGAAGTTCTAGCAACTGAAGCCTACGGATGGCTTTGGCTCATTCTCCTGGTGGTGTTTCTCATAGTGGAAGCATCCTGTCCCGTTCATCTGGTATCCATCTGGTTTGTGGTGGGGTGCCTGGCGGCGCTGGTGACAGACTATCTGGGCGGAGCGCTGTGGCTCCAAGTCACTGTGTTTGCCCTGGTGTCCGGTTCTCTTCTGGGGCTGCTGTGGCCGCTGACGAAGAAGTACATGAAGCCCAAGATCACCGCAACCAATGTGGACAGCATGGTGGGCACCCAGGGCTACGTCACCGAGGACATCGACAACGTTGCCGCCCATGGTCACGTGAAGCTGGGAGGCATGGAGTGGACCGCCCGCTCAACCACGGGAGACCCCATTGGGAAGGACACCCTGGTGCGGGTAGACCGCATTGAGGGCGTGAAAGCCTTTGTTACCCCTGTAGAAGTTCCGGCAAAGGTGTAAACAGACACATATTTTAAAAATGGAGGTAGAAAGTTATGTTTATCGTAGTGCTTGCCATTATCATCATCGCATTCATTGTGGTTATCAGCAACATTTCCGTAGTCCAGCAGTCAAGGGCCTACGTCATTGAGCGCCTGGGCGCCTTCCACAGCGTCTGGGGCGTGGGCCTTCACTTCAAGGTTCCCTTCATTGACCGGGTGGCCCGGAAAGTGAGCCTCAAGGAGCAGGTTCTGGACTATCCTCCGCAGCCCGTCATCACAAAAGACAACGTCACCATGCAGATTGACACCGTTGTCTACTTCCAGATCACGGACCCCAAGCTCTACGCCTACGGCGTGGAACAGCCCATGGCGGCTATGGAGACCCTCACCGCAACCACCCTTCGTAACATCATCGGCGACTTGGAGCTGGACCAGACCCTCACCAGCCGGGACGTGGTGAACACCAAAATGCGTGCCATTCTGGACGAGGCCACGGACCCCTGGGGCATCAAGGTCAACCGGGTGGAGCTCAAGAACATCCTGCCTCCTGCCGATATCCAGTCCTCCATGGAGAAGCAGATGAAGGCCGAGCGTGACCGTCGTCAGGCCATCCTCCAGGCCGAAGGCCAGAAGAAGTCCGCCATCCTCATCGCCGAAGGCGAGCGGGAATCTGCCATTCTCCGTGCCGGCGCCGACAAGCAGGCGGCCATCCTGAAGGCGGAAGCCGAAAAGGCCGCTGCCATCCTTCGGGCTGACGGTGAAGCCCAGGCCATTCTGGCGGTCCAGAAGGCCATGGCCGATGCTCTGGAACTGCTGAATGAGAAAGCTCCCAACGACCAGGTTATTAAGCTCAAGGCCATCGAGGCCATGCAGAAGGTCGCCGACGGCAAGGCCACCAAGATCATTATTCCCAGCGAGATGCAGGGCTTGGTCGGTATGGCCAGCGGTGTCATCGAAGCTGTGAAAGAAAAGTAACATGGCAAAAAAGGAAGAGCGCTTTCTCAAAACCTACACCCAGGGAATCACAAACGTCACCGAAATCTGGGTGGATAAGCGGACCGGTGTGAATTACCTGTTCCACGCCTCCGGCTACGCAGGCGGCTTAACGCCCCTGCTGAACCGTGATGGCACCCCGGTGATTACAACGGTGAGCCAATACGAGGAGTAAACGGAATCCCCAATGCTGCATGAAAGCAGAAGATGGCAGACACGAAAGTGTCTGCCATTTTTTATGTCTGCGCCAGAATCAGATCGGGGTTGCGGAAAACAGAAATTTTGCCTATTGCTGCCGGCGGACAAAGAATATATAATATTGGTTAGAATTTGCAGAGAAAAACAGACCGCCTGTCTCAGACTAAAATAGGAGGATACCATGGAGTTTCATTTGATTGATCTCAGCACATGGAAAAGAAAGGAATACTTTGAACATTATTTTGCCCACGTCCCCTGCACATACAGCATGACGGTAAAGCTGGACATCACCGGACTGAAAAAGAACCGGAAAAAGCTGTACCCCTCGCTGCTGTACAGCCTTGCTGCCCTGGTCAATGCCCATGAGGAATTTCGCACCGCAATCAATACCCAGGGACAAGTGGGGGTATTTTCGGAGATGATGCCCTGCTATACGGTGTTCCACAAGGATACCGAAACATTTTCCAATATCTGGACCCCGTATTCCCCTGACTATGGCACATTTTGCAGCAGATATGCCGAAGACATCTCCCGGTATGGAAGCGTGGAAAAGATGATGGCAAAGCCAAATCCTCCGGAGAACACCTTTCCGGTGTCCATGATTCCCTGGACCACCTTTGAAGGATTCAATCTGAACCTCAAAAACGGATACGACTATCTTCTCCCGATTTTTACCTTCGGAAAGTATTATGAGGAACAGGGGAAATGGCTTATTCCCCTGTCCATACAGGTGCACCATGGGGTGTGCGATGGGTTTCACGCCTGCCGCTTTGTCAACGAATTACAGGAGCTCATCTATAAATTGGGGGCGTAAATCCGGCAGGGAAGCCGTGGCATTTACGCAAGGATATGTAAGATTGCATATTGACTTTCATTCCATAAAACAATACTATAATACTGAAAGAATGAAATGGCCTGCTGTCTGTGAAAACCAGGGAAAGGAGTAAACATGAGAGCTACAGCTTTGACTTTGGGTGCCTTTGTGCTCCTGAGCCTGGCTCTGATTCTGGGCGCCACGGCGCTGCAGATAGGGCTTTCCAAGAAAGAGAGCAAGTGGCCGGGACTGGTGCTGCCCATCATCGCCTTTCTTCTCAGCCTGGGGTATCCCCTGAACATGGCGTCTGCCGCCGGAGGGGTCAATGCCTGGACCGTTCTGGAACTGCTCCGGGCCTGGCTGGTGGGCAATATCCCCACGCTTCTGCTCCTGACCATTTATTTCGGCTGCCGTAAAAAGCAAAGCCGGAAAAAGTAACCGAATAAAAGGAAGCTCCGGAATGTGAAATCCCGCCTCTAAAAGAGGCGGGATTTTTGATGGCTATTTCTGCTCCTCCCAGAAGGGGTCGGGTTTTTTGCAGTTTTCGCAGTCGCCGGGGCAGGCCCGGGGCTTGAATTGCAGCTCCTGGCTTTTGACGCTGACTGTGGTGCAGGGAGGGATGGAGTGGGTGATGAACACGTTGGAACCGATGACGCTGTCCCGGCCGATGACGGTGCCGCCGCCCAGGATAGAGGCGCCTGCGTAGATGGTCACCCGGTCCTCAATGGTGGGATGCCGCTTTTTGCCCCGGAGGCTCTGGCCGCCCCGGGTGGTGAGGGCGCCCAGGGTCACGCCCTGGTAGATCTTCACGTGGTCCCCAATGACGGTGGTTTCGCCGATGACAATGCCCGTGCCGTGGTCGATGAAGAAGTAGGTGCCGATTTGCGCGCCGGGATTGATATCAATGCCCGTGACGGAGTGGGCGTGCTCGGTCATAATGCGGGGGAGCATGGGCACCCCCAGGGTGTAGAGCACATGGGCCAGCCGATACACCACGATGGCGAAGAGACCGGGATAGCAATAGACAATTTCGTCGGCAGAGAATGCCGCCGGGTCCCCGTCGTAGAAGGCCTCTACGTCGGTCTGGATGACAGCCCGGACCTGGGGGATGGCCCGGAAGAACTGCAAGGCCAGCTCCTGGGCTTTTTCCTCTGCGGAGGACACATCCATGGTCCGCCGCAGGACGATGGTCAGCTGCTTCGTGAGATTGTACATCACATCCTCAATGAGCATGGAGAGGTTGTGTTTGGCGTTGTACATGCGATAGGAGCGGTCCCGGGAGAAGCCGGGGAACACGATGCGCCGGAGTTTTCCGATCATATCGATGACCACGTCCTTGTCCGGATGTTCAAAGGGGTCCATTTTGTCGATGCTCCGGCCGCACTGGTAATCCGCCAGAATGCTGTCCACAATGGACTCCACCTGCTGTTCAATCATAGAAATCCCTCCTATTTGGGGCGCTTTTGTAACTCTCAGTGTACCATAGCGGATATATAAAGTCAAGAAAAGCACCGCTTCAATCTATGAAGCGGCGCGGCAGTTTGCCAAAGAAGGCTGCAGGAAAAATTTACAAATCTAACATCGGTTAAAAAAGCGTTTTTGCCTTGAATAAAACCATAAAAGGTTATATAATAGACGTCATAGCAATCACAAGTGCTGGATAGAGAAAGGAGCCGATTATGGAAAAAATAACTGTAGTTGTTCCTTGCTACAACGAAGAGGCGGCGCTGGGCGCATTTTATCGGGAGATTACTGCCATTGCAGAAACAATGGCGGAAGTTACATTTGAATTTCTCTTTATCAATGACGGCTCTAAGGACCAGACCTTGAAAATCATCAAAGGCTTTGCAAAACAGGATGAACGGGTAAAGTACATTTCCTTTTCCCGGAATTTTGGAAAAGAGGCGGGAATCTACGCCGGTTTGGAAAATGCCAGCGGAGATTATGTGGTGGTGATGGACGCAGATTTGCAGGACCCCCCGGCGCTGCTTCCGGAGATGTATCGCTACATAAAAGAAGAAGGCTACGATTGCGTGGGCACCCGCCGTGTAAACAGGAAGGGGGAGCCGCCGATTCGGTCTCTCTTTGCCAGAATCTTCTATAGACTGATTAACCGTATTTCGGATGCCAATGTTGTGGATGGCGCCCGGGATTTTCAGATGATGAACCGGGAT
>DVJG01000120.1 GCA_018710805.1 Candidatus Faecousia faecipullorum | reverse complement strand
GTGCCCCAGATTATGACAAAGTCTTCAGAGGATTTTCTCTGGGCCGCCTCCGTCTGCCGGGACCGGGGCTACGGGGAGGTGAATCTCAATCTCGGCTGTCCTTCGGGTACTGTGGTGGCCAAAGGCAAGGGCAGCGGAATGCTGAAGGATTTAGACGCTCTGGACCGCTTTCTGGAAGCGGTATTTCGGGACGCACCTCTGGCTGTTTCCGTGAAAACCCGGCTGGGCCTGGAAAGCTCCGAAGAATTTCCCGCCCTGCTGGAAATTTTTAACCGATACCCCATTTCCGAGCTGACCATCCATCCCAGAGTGCGCAGGCAGTTTTATAACGGAGACGTGGACATGGAGATGTTTGCCTACGCCGCTGAACACTCCAAAAATCCCCTGTGCTACAATGGGGATATTCTCGACCTGGCCCAGGCCCGAGAAATCCATTCCCGGTTTTCGGATGTGGAAGCATATATGATCGGCCGCGGACTGCTCCGGAATCCCGGGATGCTCCAAGGCGGCACGGACAACGCCGCCCTGGAAAGCTTCATGAATGCGCTGCTGGAATCTTACACCGCCGCCTTCGGCTCCCAGAAAAACGCCATGTTCCGGCTGAAGGAGAATTGGAGCTATCTGCACACTTCTTTCCCCGGGTGTGACAAGCAATGGAAGCGGCTCCGGAAAACCACGGACATCGAGGAATTCCGAGCCATTACCGCAGAAATTTTCCATCGTACTTAAGGAGGCCAGCCATGTCCCGCACAAACGAAATGCAGAAAATCACAGAGGGCGTGATTTGGAAGCAGCTGCTTATCTTCTTCTTTCCCATTCTCCTTGGCACCTTTTTCCAGCAGATGTACAACACCGTGGACACCATTATTGTGGGTCGGTACGTCGGTACCCAGGCTCTGGCAGCAGTGGGCGCCACAGGCGCCCTCATCAGTCTGCTCAACGGCTTTTTTGTGGGCCTGGGCACAGGCGCTACCGTGCTCCTGTCCCAGTTCTACGGCGGAGGTGACCGGGAGGGCGTCCGCAAGTCTCTCCATACGGGCATGGGACTGTCCCTCATTTTAGGCGCTGTCATCATGCTTCTGGGCGTCATCGCCGCAAGACCCATTCTCACCGCCACCAAGACCCCGGAAAACTGTCTGGCAGGCTCCACTCTGTACACAAAGATTTACTTCTCCGGCGCCATTGCCTCCATGGTTTACAACATGGGCTCCGGCATTCTGCGCGCCATGGGCGATTCCAGAAGACCGACGCTGTTCCTGGTGGCGGCCTGTATTGCGAACATTCTCATGGACATCCTCTTGGTGGTGGTATTCAAAATGGGCATCGCAGGCGCTGCCATTGCAACTGTGGTCTCCCAGGTGGTCAGCGCAGTCCTGGTGGTCGGCACATTGATGCGGCTTCCAAAAGATGTGCGTCTGGAAATCCAGGCCCTCAAAATGGAGCCGGAGCTTCTAAAGCGCATTCTATACGTAGGTGTCCCTGCGGGATTCCAGTTTGTGACCTTTGACCTTGCCAACCTTCTGATTCAGTCCGGTATCAACTCCTTTGGGGATGTCACTGTGGCGGCCTGGACAGCCTACTCCAAAACCGACGCCATGACCTGGATGATCTCCGGTGCCTTCGGCGTTTCCATCACCACCTTTGTGGGCCAGAATTTCGGTGCCCAGAAGTATGCGCGCATTCGCCACAGCGTCTGGGTCTGTCTTGGCATGGCCGTGGGTTTGGTGGGATGTCTCAGTGTGCTGGAGGTCTGCTTCCGTTCCTTCATCATCGGCATATATACAGTAGACCCCGAGGTCATTCGCCTGGGCGCTTATGTCATGCTTCTGGTGGTGCCCTTCAACTTTCTCTTCATGCCCGTGGAAGTCTTCGCCGGGACCATGCGGGGCACAGGCTATTCCGTCATGCCCACCATCATCACCTGTACCTGCGTGTGCGTCTTCCGGGTTGTATGGATTTTTACGGTGGTCCGCGTCTTCCATCGGGTGGAAATGCTGGCCCTGTGCTACCCCATCAGCTGGGGTCTTGCCTCTCTTGTGTTCTACATAGCCTACCTGCGAGGCACCTGGCTCAGAAAACGCATTGAAATCTGCGGCATGATGCCGGAAGGAAAAGCCTCCGGCTGTGTGAATATGTAAGGCAAAGGCAGACACATGGCGATTATCCATGTGTCTGCCTCAGCGTGTCAAAAAAGCCTCGCAGAGTTTGCCGCCTGGGGCGGCAAATAAAATTCAATGCGTTTTCTGCCGGGGCGTGTACCTGGCAGAAAACACATCTCAGGCTGCAAGTGTGGAATTTGTCCCCCATCGGGGGACAAATTATGCGCGCAGCAGACTGCAAAAGCTTGTCGGAAAAGCCTGCAGGGATTTTCCGACAGTTTAAGGCAGACACATGGTGGTTATCCATGTGTCTGCCTTTTTATGCTTTGCCTATTTCAGAAGCTTGGGGACCATCTCACTGAGGGCCTGTGCCAGGGCGGCATGGCCTTTGCGCGTCAGGTGCATATGGTCCACGGGGTTAAACTCGCAGCCCACCTTCCCGGCGTCCAGGAATGCGGCACCCAGCAGTTTGCACTGCTCTTCATACCACTGGGCCAGCTCCCGGGACTTTTCCACACAGTGCTTTCCCATAATCGGGGCCACGGCGCTCTTTAACATTCCCTCTTCAATGGGAGGCGGCGCTACCACCAGAATATTTGGCTCCTTCCCTCCCCAGCAGGGGGAGCAGCGGGCCTTTTCCACCAGTCGGGCCATGGCCATGCCAATCTCATAGGCCCCCACGCAGAATCGGTCCTTACAGTCATTGGTGCCCAGCATGATGATCAGAAGGTCCACGGGCTCGTGGCTTTTGAGGCAAGGGGTGATATAAGGCAGGCCCTGGAGGCCCTCTTCGGTGGGGTCTTCAAAGCAGGTGGTCCGTCCTCCAAGTCCCTCCTCCACAACCAAGTACCCATCACCCAGCAGGCTTTGCAGGCGGCAGGTCCAGCGCTCCTCCTCATTGAAGCGGTTTCCGCCGTCGAAACAGTCGGTGGGGTCTGCACAGAAGCCGTGAGTATTGGAATCGCCGAAACAGACGATGTGTTTTTTCATAAAATCTGTCCTCCTACGGAAATTCTTTTTGGTTACAGAATACCACGCTTTTTCCTGGCGTCAAGGGCCGTGCCGCAGTTTCGGCAATGTGTTATAATTCAGGGCTGTCTTTTTGTGAAAGGGATGAAGAGACGGCCTTTTGTTTTTCGGGATGGAAATTTTGAAAAGGCCATGGTATAATGGTGAAAAATGGGAGGATATGCTATGGTTATTGAAATCACC
>DVJG01000119.1 GCA_018710805.1 Candidatus Faecousia faecipullorum | reverse complement strand
GTGTACCTGGCAGAAAACACTTCTCAGACTGCAAGTGTGGAATTTGTCCCCCATCGGGGGACAAATTATGCGCGCAGCAGGCTGCCAGAGTTTGTCGGAAAAGCCCAAAGGGGTTTTTCGACAGTCTCAAGTGCTCAGCCTGTGGCTGAGCACTTTTTATTCATCCTCTGCTTCCTCCGGGACAGCGTCGAAGGGCGGGGTTAAAACACACTTGGCATAAACCGGATACATACCGCTGTCGAAGCCCACGAGATCGGCATCTTCGGGGCTTTGGGAATCAAAAAAACACACGTCGCTGGAATACTGTTTCCCGGCCAGTTCCAGCGTAACATCCCGGGGCTCGCTTACGTTTTGAAATGTAAAGGTATAGGTTCCGGTTTCCAGGATGAACTGGCTCTGGATTTCCTCACCGCAGGCTGCGGCAAGGGTCAGCGAGTCCTGTTTGCTGACTGTGGTATCTACCTGGACCGTGAGAAAATATGTGAAAGAACCATCTGCTTCCCGGCGTTCCGTACAGGCTGCTGAGGTCAGGGTTCTGTCGCTGACCGTATCGTATCGCGCCTTCTCCGGCGCCAGGCTCTGGAAATAACGGTAAAGCAGCTGGGAGTTTAAATCTGCCAAAGCTCCCTCCGGGTCTTCGCTCGCCTCCTCCCCTGCTTCATAAATTGCCTTCTGGGCCGCCTGAATCGCCTCCTCCAGGCTTAAATTCTCAATCCACTGCAAGCCTTGGCTTTGAAGATACCGGTTTGCCTGAATTTCCAGGGTCTTCAGGTCCTTATACGGATAGGCATTTTCCAGGATTGCACGCAGTTTCTCGGCGGTTTCCAAATCCAGCGCGTCTTCCAGGTCATATTTCCGGTATGCAGCTTCGGGGACCATATTCTTGAAAGGACTCAGGCTGTAGACGTAAACGGGCTGTTCGGGCGTTTCGGGATCATTCAGTGTTTGCAGCCCGGGTATGGACGGTTCCGAACTTTGAAAACAGCCGCTGTCCTGCCCCAGGGCACGCACCCGCAGAGTCAGGGAAGCGCCGCATATAAAAGCCGTAACCAGGAGAATCAAGGCCACACAAATTTGCTTCATAAGTCTCTTCCTTTCTCTCAGCAGAAATAGCATCTTTCCGCCGTTTGTGAGAAGAGTGTACCACAAACCGACTGTCGCCTTTTGCCGCATTCGGGAGGTCTTGTAAATTTTTCCCGATAGCAAAAATCCCAAATCATCGGCATCCTGCACCGATAATTTGGGATTGCGTCCTCTGGCGAAAAATCTATGGTCCAGCTAAGGAACCTCTGAATAAATTGTCTTCGGCTGGGCAGCGAATCTTTTGCCCCATCCGTGCAGTTCTGAAAATAGGAAATACATACAGTATTCCTCCATTTTCAGAACCTTCGGCTGAGCCAAAATCTTTTGCTGCCAGCTCTTGCCAAATTAATCAGAGTTTCCCTAAATTTCAGAAGATTTCCTGCTCTAAGCCGCGGAACAGGTCTGAGTCAAAAAAGGTTGGCAGATCCATGCCCAGTCCGTCACAGATTTTCTGAACGGTGGAGATTGTGGTGGAATTGTTCCGTCCGCTGTTGATGTTGTTAAGCGTTGACTGCGTGATGCCGCAAATGCTGGCGAGGCGATTGAGTGTGATGCTGCGGTCCGTACATAGCTCTTGGATCCGCAGGCGCAGTGCATCCTTTGACCGCATGGTAGTTCGCCTTCTTTCTTATGGGATAATAATATTATAGCAACTATTTTTTTAAATAGCTAGTGCTTTGTGGAAAAATGTTCGCTAAATTTTGTTTCATTTTCCCCCATAAAGTGCGGTCTTTTTAATGATAATGACGGAAATTCTTCACTTCCTCCAAATTATACATTTATATTGGCTCTATGTGCATAAACTTCGCTTTTCTTTGAATATTCAAGAATACACAAAAATATGCACGTTTTAAAAAAGAATGCCGCCGGATATGCTCCGGCGGCAAAAAGAGAATCAGATGACTTCCAGTTTGATGGTGTCGGTATTGCCGGAGGAACCGTTGACAGGGCCTCCAGTGAGCAGGATATTGTCGCCGGGCTGTAAATTCATAACATCAATGGCAGCCTTCTTGGCGTAGTAGAACATGACATCCACACTGGGGAACTGCTCAGCCATGACGGGGGTCACGCCCCAGCTCATGGACAGGCGGCGCCAGATCTTTCCGTCCGTGGTCATGCCGATAATGTCCACAGGCGTACGGAAGCGGCTTACCAGCATGGCCGTGCGTCCGGTGGTGGAGCAGACCACAATGGCCTTGGCCCCAACGTCAATGGCCATGGAGCACACAGCGTGGGAAATGCAGTCCAGGTTATTCTTGCCTGTATACTCCTGGGCAAGGAAGCGGTGCTTGTAGTTGGTATGCTGTTCGGTATACTCGGCAATCTCCGCCATGGCCTGGACAGCCTCCACGGGATACTTACCTGCGGCGGACTCGCCGGACAGCATGACACAGGAGGTACCGTCGTAGACGGCGTTGGCAACGTCATTAATCTCGGCACGGGTAGGACGGGGGTTGTGGATCATGGATTCCATCATTTCCGTGGCGGTAATGACCCGCTTGCCCATCATACGGCACTTCTGGGTCAGGCGCTTCTGAACCACGGGAACTTCCACAAAGGGAATCTCCACGCCCAAATCGCCCCGGGCAATCATAATGCCGCCGCAGGCGGAGCAAATCTCCTCCACATTGTCCACACCGGACTGGTTTTCGATTTTTGCAATGATTTCAATATCACTGCCGCCATTGGCGTCCAGCAGTTCCCGAATTTCCAGCACGTCCTGCTTAGTGGAAACGAAGGACGCAGCGACGAAGTCCACGCCCTGCTGAATGCCGAAGATGATGTCCTTTTTATCCTGCTCCCGCAGATAGGGACCGGACATGATTTTTTTCGGGAAGGACATGCTCTTGCGGTTGCTGAGTTCGCCGCCTGCGAGGCATTTGCAGATAATATCGCTGCCCACAATCTTCTGGACTTCAAACTTCACCATGCCGTTGCACACGGTAACGGTATCGCCAGGCTGCAGATTCTTGTTGAGCTGTTTAAAGTTAACACTGACCTTTTTCTCGTCGCCTTCCACGTCGTCCACGGTGAAGGTGAAGGTGTCGCCGTCATTTACGGTGACTTTCTCGTTTTTGAACGTGCCGATGCGGTACTCGGGGCCCTTGGTGTCCAGCATAATGGCGATGGGCAGGCCCAGTTTCTGGCGAACCTTCTTTACCAAGGCGATTTTTCTTCCCTGTTCTTCATGATCGCCGTGGGAGAAATTCATCCGGGCCACGTTCATGCCAGCCAGACACATCCGGGTCAAAATTTCTTCGTTCATACTGGCAGGGCCGATGGTGCAGATGATTTTTGTCTTGCGCATTACAGTTACCTCCTACTCATTTCTTTGGTTGATTTCTGGTTCTTTGAAATAATTTTAGCATAATTAGCCAAATTCGTCAACTAAAATTTGGGGAATCCATCAAAACTCCAGCTTGACTTTGTTGTCCCGGAGCCAGAAGTTCAGCTGGCATAGGTAGGCCATGGTCTGGGGTTTTCTCATGAGCTGGCCATACCAAGGCCACTGGCTCTCCCCTGCCAGGTAGGTTTCCACATTCTCCCGCTGCACCAAATTCCAAAGCGGCGCTGATGGGTCTGCCAGAAGCGCCTGAATCCGAGATGCCATAAGCGCTTCATAGCGGGGGTCAAAGGTCTTGGGATAGGGACTCTTCTTCCGACTGCGGATGCTTTCCGGCAGCAAGTCCCCCACGGCATGGCGCAGGAGGCCTTTTTCCTGTCCCTTATAATCCTTATACTCCCAGGGGACGCCGTAGAGGTACTCCGCAATACGGTAATCACAAAACGGCACCCGGACTTCCAGGGCCGAGTACATACTCATCCGGTCCTTCCGGTCCAAAAGGGTCTGCATAAAATAGCGGAAGTTGAGATTTACCATTTCCTTCATCCGCCGCTCATCCGGGGAGGTGCCAGGCAGAACGTCGCTTTCCCGGCAAACCTTCCGATAGGCATCCATGACAAACTCCATGGGGTCCAGCTTTACAGCCGGGGTCAGCAGCGCTGCTCTGTCGGCAGTGTTCTGGGCCCAGGGGAAGCCTGCCTGCGCCCGAATTGCCGGGTCCCGATACCAGGGATAACCGCCGAAAATCTCGTCGGCGCACTCTCCCGACAAGGCCACGGTCACGTGGTTTCTGATCTGTTTGCAGAAAGCCAGAAGGGAAAAATCCACGTCCGCCATACCGGGTAAATCCCGGGCGATGGTGGCGTCCTCCAGAACCTCATCCAAAGCTTCCGGCGTCAGCACAGTTAAGTGTTGGTCAGACTGCAGATAGTCTGTCATGATGCGAATATAGTCGCTGTCGGAATTTGGCTGGAATTTGTTTGCCTGAAAATATCGGTCATTATTGAGGTAGTCCACAGAGAAGGTTTTCAGCTGCTCTCCTTTTTTTGCCATTTCTCTGGCGCAGACCGAGGAGATAATGCTGGAATCCAGGCCACCGGAGAGGAAAGTCCCGATGGGCACATCGGAAACCATTTGCCGCCGGATTGCGTCCTCCACGAGATACCGGACGCATTCACTGGTTTCTAAAAAGCTTTCTTTATGCTCCCGGTCCCGGAGCTTCCAATAGCGGTGCAGAACCATCCGACCTTCCTGATAGATGGCCCGGCATCCCGGCTCCAGCTCGTGGATATCCCGGAACACACCGCTGCCCGGAAGCCGTCCGGGACCCAGCAGGAGCAGCTGGGCCGCTCCCGTCTCGTCAATGGCAGGCTCCATGGTGGGATATGTGAGGATGGTTTTCATCTCCGAGGCAAACAGGAGACCGCCACGATGCCGCGCATAGAAAAGCGGCTTTACCCCAATACGGTCTCTGGCAAGAAACAGCCGCCGTTTCTTCTCCTCCCAAACGGCAAAGGCAAAAATCCCGTTGCATTTTTCCACGCAGTCCGGTCCGAAAGCGGCGTAGGCGTGGAGCAGCACCTCGGTGTCGGAATGGCCGGAAAAACTGTGCCCCAGTTTCAGCAGGTCATGGCGCAGTTCCTCGGTATTATAAAGTTCCCCGTTATAAACCAGGGTATAAGTTTCTCCTGCCCAGTTTAAGGTCATAGGCTGTCTGCCCCCCTCCGGGTCAATGACCGCCAGGCGGCAGTGTAATAGGGTCGTATCCCGGTCACGGCAGACGTTTCTTCCGTCGGGACCCCGGCGGTTCATGGTGGCAAGCATCTGCTCAACGGTTGTTTCATCGGCCGGCAGACCGATGATCCCAGCAATGGCGCACATGGGAGCTCACTCCTTTCCATCCCTGCATTCTATGTATGGCAGGCAGAAAAATGCACACACTAACTCAGGTGATGCAATATGAAAACCAGCAAAGAAGTCCTGACATCCATTCTCAAAACCACACAAATGGGCCAGACCGGAATCCGAAGCGTTCTGGACCGCGCCATGGGCTCGGATATGCGGCAGGCCCTCAACAGTCAGCTCCGGGAATATGACTCCATTGAGTCTGAGGCTCGGACCATGGCCGTCCAGCGGGGCTGGGATTTAGAGGACCTGGACCCGGCACTGCGATTCATGTCCGACATGACCGCAAGGATGCGGCTTAACGGACGAAATACCGACTCCAAAATTGCCGGTATGATGATTCAGGGAAACACCCAAGGCATGATCAAAGGGCTGAAAACCATCCATCAATTTTCATCGGAAGACGAACCCATCAAAACACTATCCCAGAAGCTTCTGGACTGCGAAAACGCCAACATCCGACAAATGCAGCGATTTTTATAGTTCTCCCGCCGCTTCCCACTGAAAGGAGGCGGCTTTTTTTGCACAATTCCTTCCGTCTCTGCATAGGATGGTCAACGTGTGAAAGGAGTGATGTTTTTGTCAGCCATCGGCTATCTCAAGGTGCGAGCCTTCACCAGTTTTGCCCATCTTCCCCTGTCCGATGTGGCCATTACCGTTACCGCCTCCGACGGCACAGCCATTGCCATGCGTCTTACAGACCGTAGCGGTCAGATTCCCCCTATCGCCTTTCCCGTGCCGGACAAATCCGAAAGCCAAAGCCCCGACCCTGGCGAACAGCCCTTCATCCAGGTCAATCTCCACGCCCGGCTGCGGGGTTACGAACAGATTGAGGCCCAAAATATCCAGATTTTCGCAAATACGGTTACAGACCAGGACCTGGAAATGATTCCCTTGTCGGAGCTTCCGGGAAACTGGAACCAAACAGTGGTGTATAACACACCGCCACAAAATCTATAGGGGGGTGCGCCATGCCCATTGTCACACCGTACATACCCCAGCGCATTACAGTCCACTTAGGTCCGCCGGACAAAGATGCCCAAAATGTCACCGTAAGTTTTGTGGATTACGTCAAAAATGTGGCATCATCCGAAATTTACCCCACCTGGGAAGAAAGTGCCCTTCGGGCCAATATTCTCGCCATTGTGTCCTTCGCCCTCAACCGGGTGTACACCGAATTTTACCGAAGCCGGGGGTACAATTTTGACATTACAAACTCAACAGCCTACGACCAATTTTTTGTCAACGGCCGAAGCTATTTTGAAAATGTAGCCAAAATCGTTGACGAATTATTCAATGATTATCTCCGAAGGCCCGGCTTTGTAGAACCTTTGGCGGCCAAATTCTGCAACGGTACCACCGCCACCTGTGAAGGACTCAGCCAGTGGGGCAGTCAGAACCTGGCTCTGAAAGGCTACAGCTCCCCGGAAATCCTTAAAAGCTACTACGGGAATGTTGAGATTGTAATGAACGCTCCCATCCGGGGGATCACATCCTCCTACCCCGGCAGGCCTCTGCGCCGAGGGTACACGGGACCCGCAGTACAAACCATTCAGGCGGAGCTGAACCGTATTTCCCAGAGCTTTCCTGCCATTCCCAAAATCAACCCTGTTGACGGCATCTTCGGGGCACAGACGGAGGCCTCAGTAAAGGCTTTTCAGTCGGTTTTCGGATTAACCGTGGATGGCATCGTAGGCCCGGCCACCTGGTATGCCTTGGTCCGCTACTATGTAGCGGTAACACGGCTGGCGGAGCTTCGGAGCCAAGGCCAAAAATACTACATCCACCCCTGGGCCAATACCCGGCCAATCCAGCAGGGAGATCGGGGTATTCGGGTGGAGCATCTGCAGTATATGCTCAGCGTGCTGTCTGCCTACATTCCCGCCATTCCTCCCATCAACGTAGACGGCATCTTCGGTAGTGCCACCAGAAATGCGGTTTTAGCCGCCCAGGAGCGGTTTGGTCTGCCTCAGACGGGGGTTGTAAACGGCGCCACCTGGGACGCCATCTACGACCAGTTCTCAGGCATAGAGACCACATCCTGGCGGGATCCCCAGGACTTTCCCTTCACCAGCGCCATTCAAGGTATGCCTCCCAAGGGAAGGTACGGTTACACCAGCACTCGCACCCAATTCCCAGGAAATGATCTCCGCACCGGAGACCAGGATTCTGTTCGACAGGAGGCGCCTCGATGAGACCGGATAGTTCTTTTATCAACCAGCCCATTCGTTCCCTGCAAACCATGCTTCGTGTCATTGCAAAAAACGACAATGTTCACCCCACTCTGGTACCCGACGGCATTTACGGTCCCCAGACCGTCCGGGCCGTGTCAATATTTCAGCGTACCCATGGTATTCCCGTGACCGGGGTCACGGACAACGCCACCTGGGACGCCATTTGGCGCAGCTATGAACCGGCATTGGTGGAGCAGGCAGAGGCAGCGGGATTGCATATTATGCTGAATCCTGGCCAGGTTATCCGCAAAGGAGAAACTTGTCCCCATATATACCTGGTCCAGGCCATGCTTCAGATTTTCTGCGACAAATATTGCAGCGTAGACGCTCCCAGCCACTCCGGCACTCTGGATGAAGCCACCTCGAACTCTCTGGCAGCCTTCCAGCGGCTCTCAGATCTTCCCATAACCGGAGAACTGGATAAGCAGACCTGGCGGCATCTGGTGCTCCAATATCCCATGGCGGCAAATCAGAAAAATGTATAATTTTCTGTAAAATTTTGCCTTTCTGCTTCCTCGCCCCTTGATAATTGGCGCAAAACTGCCTATAATAAACTTTATCTATATTGGGTTTCAGCCTGCAGGGGGAGTATTATGATCATCAAAGATTGGAAACGGGACGTATTTACCATTCCGAACCTACTGAGCCTATTCAGGCTTCTGCTCCTTCCTGTGTACGCTTATCTGTACCTCACCGCCGTGACCCAGCAGGACTTTTTGCTGGCGGGAACCGTCATGGCCCTGTCCTGTCTTACGGACCTGGTGGACGGGAAAATCGCCCGGAAGTTCAATATGATTTCCACGCTGGGCAAAATTCTGGACCCCTTTGCGGATAAGATTACACAATTTACCCTGACACTCTGCCTTTCCATGCGCCATCCGGTGCTCTGGCCTGTACTGGGACTTTTTATTGTGAAGGAGCTGTTTCAGCTCACCGTAGGGGCCGTTCACCTCCGGAAAGGCAAAATGCTTCCCGGGGCACTAATGGCGGGAAAGGTCTGCACCACGGTGTTGTTTGTGAGCCTCATTGCTCTGGTGCTGTTTCCCTCCATGGACCCGTCGGCGGTAAGCATCATCGCCGCAATTGACGCTGGTTTCTTAATCATTTCCTTTGTGAACTATATTTTTGCCTACTTTGGAAAGCACCGCAAGATTCAGGACCTGGAAGGTTAAAATTTAGGCCGCCGAAAGTTCGGCGGCCTAAAACCGTTATAAATCCTCTTTGCAGACAGACTAAAAAGAACGATGCAGCGGCCCTAAAGCGGAGCCGCTGCAATTCTTATGTCCTTTTTCTGCTCGGAGACCGCGTGTCACAGGGCCGCCGTCGGGTTATCCGCAGATATTTCCGCGGCATCGGCTTTCCTCACTGCCTCCGCTCTGTACCCTTAGTATAT
>DVJG01000118.1 GCA_018710805.1 Candidatus Faecousia faecipullorum | reverse complement strand
ATATTTCTTTCCCTATTATAACCTTACATTCAAAAAAAGACAAGAGGAAAATTCATAAACGCCGTAAATTAGCGGTCCGGCAAGTCTCCTGTGGCGGGGTTGTCGATGAGCTGCCCGTCTTCCGAAAAGCGGGACCCGTGGCAGGGACAATCCCAGGTGCGCTCATGAGGGTTCCACTTCAGGGCGCAGCCTAAGTGGGGGCATCGTTTTTTGGAGAAGGTCAGAAGATTTGTAGTTGCCTCCCAGGCATTCACCGCCAGCTGGGGCCGCAGAATGCTCCGGGATGGGGAGAAAAGGGAGGCATATTCACTGTCCTTCCCAGTGATGAGGTCCGTGAGGACCCGGGCCGCTACCATGGAGGACGTCATTCCCCATTTATTGAAGCCTGTGGCAACGTATAATTCCGGGGTTCGGGCGCTGTAGGGCCCGATATAGGGCACGCCGTCCAGGCTCATGCAGTCCTGAGCGGCCCAGCGGCGGGTGATTTTTGCCTGGGGATAGAATTCTTTCGCCGCCGCCAACAATGCTTCCCAGCCACCGCCGGGTTTTCCCGTTCGATGACCGCCGCCGCCAAGGAGCAGATCGCTTCCAAAATTCCGGAAAGACAGGCCGTTTTTCTGCCCGTCCAGATACATCCCGGGAAGCTGAGGGGCGCCGGAAAGGGACAGCACATAGGACCGACTCTGGTAGAGCTTCAAAAAATAGCTTCCATGCTTGTTGAGAAAGGGGAAATGGGTGGCTACGAGAATTCTGTCCGCAAAGATCTTCCCCCGGTCCGTAACGGCACAGCCCTTCCGGAGCTCCCGGATCGGGGTGTTTTCATAGACCGTGAGCCCGGAGGCCAGGGCAAACAGAAACTTGAGAGGGTGAAACTGGGCCTGATTTGGAAATTTTACGGCTCCAGCTGTGGGGAAGGGAAGCGGGAGGTTCTCTGTCAATTCAGCCGGGGCGCCCAAGACCTTTAAAGCTGCCATTTCCCGTTCCAGAATGCCTCGGTCGTCTCTCTCAAAAATGAAGTTGTCCTTTCTTTCAAAATCGCAGGGGATGTTTTGACACAGGGTTCCATAGGCTTCCACAGCCTCCAGGTTTGCCCGAAGGTACGCCCCCGCCTTTCCCGGCCCCAGGCGGCGCAGAAGGGTGTCGTAGATGAGACTGTGCTGAGCGGTGATTTTTGCCGTGGTGTCCTTGGTGATGCCGGAGCCGACGGTTTTCGCCTCGGCTACCACACAGCTGACGCCGGATTCCTGCAAAAAGTGCGCGCACAATATCCCTGCCATGCCGCCGCCGATGACCAGCACATCCGTGCGGATGTCCCCTTCCAGAGGAACAAAATGGGGGGCTTTGGCAGTTTCTGTCCAAATGGATGCCATATGATCAACTCCTTTTTCCCTTAGTATGTCCGAAAAAATCAGGCCCGGTTGACTTTGCATAAAAAAATGGTATAATAAAATAGAATTATTATGGATAGCAGGTAAGGAAAATGGCAACAAAAAAGCAAGAACAATACGGAAATTCCAGCATCTCCATGCTCAAAGGCGAAGACCGGGTGCGAAAGCGTCCTGCGGTAATCTTCGGTTCCGACGACCTGGAGGGCTGTAAGCACGCCGTCTTTGAAATCCTCTCCAACGCCATCGACGAAGCCCGTGAGGGCCACGGCGATACCATCATCGTCACCCGGTATGAAGACCTCAGCGTGGAAGTGGAGGACTTCGGCCGGGGCTGTCCTGTGGACTACAACGAAAAGGAAAAGCGCTACAACTGGGAACTGGTGTTCTGCGAAATGTACGCAGGCGGCAAGTATGGCGAAAACGGCGAGAACTACGAGTATTCCCTGGGACTCAACGGCCTGGGCTCCTGTGCGACTCAGTATGCCTCCGAGTTCTTCGATGCCACCATCCGGCGGGATGGCTTCAAATACGACCTCCATTTTGAAAAGGGACGCAACATTGGCGGCCTCAAAAAGGAACCTGCCGACCGGAAAAAGACAGGCTCCAGGTTCCATTGGAAGCCTGACAAGGCTGTCTTTACGGATATCGACATCCCTGCGGACTACTACCGGGACGTTCTGCGCCGGCAGGCGGTGGTGAACCCCGGGGTCACCTTCCGGTTCCGGTGCCAGAAGGGCGGCAAATTCGACACCGAGGAATTCTGCTACCAGGGAGGCATCCGGGAGTATATCGAAGAGCTGGTGGGAGACAATGCCTTCACCATGCCCACCTACTGGGAAACCGAGCGCCGGGGCCGGGACGCGGAAAACCGCCCGGAGATGAAGCTCAAAATCACCGCCTCCTTCTGCTTCAGCAAGCAGATGAGCCATATCGAATACTACCACAACTCCTCCTGGCTGGAATACGGCGGCAGCCCCGACCGGGCGGTCCGCCTGGGCTTTACTGCGGCCTTTGATAAGTTCCTCCGGGATAACAATAAGTACACCAAGGGTGAATCGAAAATCCTGTTTCAGGACATCCAGGACAGCCTGGTGCTGGTGACGAACTGCTTCTCCACCATTGGCTGCTTTGAAAACCAGACCAAAAAGTCCGTGAACTCCAAGTTCACCCAGGAGGCCATGACGGCGTTCTTCAAGGACCAGCTGCAGGTCTGGTTCATCGAAAACAAACAGGAGGCCGACCGGGCCGCCGAGCAGATTCTTGTGAACAAACGGGCCAGAGAATCGGCGGAAAAGACGAAAAGCAGCGTCAAAAAGAAACTATCCGGGTCCATTGACATCTCCAACCGGGTCCAGAAATTCGTGGACTGCCGGAGCCGGGATACCTCCCTCCGGGAGCTCTACATCGTAGAGGGCGATTCCGCCATGGGCAGCGTCAAGCTCAGCCGGGACGCGGAATTCCAGGGCATCATGCCCATTCGGGGCAAAATCCTCAACTGCCTGAAAGCGGACTACGGGAAGATTTTTGCCTCCCCCATCATCACGGACCTCATGAAGGTCCTGGGCTGCGGCGTTGAGGTCCAGGGGAAAAAGGCGAAGGAACTAAGCTCCTTTGACCTGTCCCAGCTGCGGTGGAACAAGGTGGTTATCTGTACCGATGCCGACTATGACGGCTTCCAAATTCGGACCTTGGTTCTCACCATGATCTACCGCCTCTGCCCAACCCTCATTCGGGACGGATATGTCTATATCGCAGAGTCCCCGCTGTTTGAAATCACCTATAAGGACAAGACCTGGTTTGCCTACACCGAGCAGGAAAAAACCAAAATTCTAAAGGAACTGGAAGGAAAGAAGGTCACCATCCAGCGGTCCAAGGGCCTGGGTGAAAACGACCCGGAGATGATGTGGATGACCACCATGAACCCGGAGACCCGCCGCCTGATTAAGGTCATGCCCGAGGAAGCCGAGCGCACCGCCTACTATTTTGACGTTCTGCTGGGTGACCGACTGGACGACCGTAAGAACTTTATCGCCGAAAACGGGGCAAAATACCTGGAACTGGCGGATATTTCCTAAGAAAAGGAGCCAATCATGGCACGCAAAAAGGAAAACGAGAAGAATCAGAAGAAAATAAATACGGAGGGCATCATGGGCCTTGTGGGCTCCACCACGGAGCAGGCCATTTCCGAGACCCTGGAGAGCAACTATATGCCCTATGCCATGTCCGTCATTGTCTCCCGGGCCATTCCGGAGATTGACGGCTTCAAGCCCAGCCATCGGAAGCTCCTGTACACCATGTACAAAATGGGCCTGCTGACGGGAAGCCGGACCAAGTCCGCCAATATCGTGGGCCAGACCATGCGCCTCAACCCCCACGGCGACGCCGCCATTTACGAAACCATGGTGCGCCTGGCCCGGGGCAACGAGACCCTCCTGCACCCCTTTGTGGACTCCAAGGGAAACTTCGGCAAGGTCTACTCCCGGGATATGGCCTACGCCGCCTCCCGTTATACGGAGGCCAAGCTGGACCCGATCTGCACCGAAATTTTCAAGGACATCGACTGTGACACCGTGGACATGGTGGATAACTACGACGCCACCATGAAAGAGCCTGCCCTGCTCCCAACCACCTTCCCCAATGTGTTGGTCTCTGCCAATCAGGGCATCGCCGTTGGCATGGCCTCCAATATCTGCTCTTTTAACCTCCGTGAGGTCTGCGAAACCACCATTGCCCTGATGAAGAATCCCGATGCGGACATTCTGGAAACCTTGCCGGGGCCGGATTTTTCCACCGGCGGCCAGCTTCTCTTTGACGAAAATGCTACCCGGGATATCTACACCACAGGCCGGGGCAGCTTCAAGCTCCGCTCCAAGTGGCGCTATGTGAAGGAGCAGAATCTCATTGAAATCACAGAGATTCCCTATTCCACCGCCACGGAAGTCATTATGGACAAGGTGGCGGAGCTGATTAAAGCCGGAAAAATCAAAGAAATCGCCGATATGCGGGACGAGACGGACCTGGGAGGCCTGAAACTCACCATCGACTTAAAGCGCGGCGTGGACCCGGAGAAGCTTATGGCAAAGCTCTTCCGCATGACCCCTTTGCAGGACTCCTTCCCCTGTAACTTCAACATCCTTGTGGCGGGAATGCCCAAGGTCATGGGCGTAGGCGAAATTCTGCAGGAGTGGACCGCCTGGCGCACCGAATGCGTCAAGCGCCGCATTTTCTTCCAAATCGGCAGGAAAGAGGAACGGCTGCATCTTCTGAAAGGCTTGGAGCGCATTCTTCTGGACATCGACAAGGCCATTGCCATTATCCGGGAGACCGAAATGGAAGCCGAGGTGGTTCCCAACCTGATGATCGGCTTCGGCATTGACGAGGTCCAGGCAAATTACGTTGCCGAAATCAAGCTGCGGAACATCAACAAGGAATACATCCTCAAGCAGACCAAGGCCACAGGGGCTTTGGAGCAGGAGATTGCGGAGCTCCGGGACATTCTGGGAAGTCAAAAGAAGCTTCAGAACGTCATTATTTCCGAACTGAAAGCCGTGAGCCAGAAATATGGCCAGCCCAGAAAAACCGAGATCATTTACGACCGTCAGGAGGAGGCGCTGGATGCAGAGGAGGAAGAGGTGCCGGATTATCCTGTCACCGTCTTCGTCTCCAAGGAAGGGTATCTCAAGAAAATCACCCAGCAGAGCCTGCGAATGAGCGGCGAGCAGAAGTTCAAGGAGGGTGACAGCCTGCGTTTCCGTCGGGAGACCACCAACAAGGCGGAAATTCTGGTGTTCACCGATAAATTCCAGTGCTATAAGTCAAGGCTTTCGGACTTTGACGACGGAAAAGCCTCCCTTCTCGGAGACTTCCTGCCCCAGAAGCTGGGCTTCGAGGCCGGGGAAAACCTCCACTCCATTGTGTTCTGCGGGGACTATAAGGGTTTTGTGCTCTTCCTCTTTGAAAACGGCAAGGCCGCCAAGGTGCCCCTTTCCGCCTACGAGACCAAAACCAACCGGAAAAAGCTCACAGGGGCCTACTCCGACAAGAGCCCCCTGGTCAAAGTATTGGAGCTT
>DVJG01000009.1 GCA_018710805.1 Candidatus Faecousia faecipullorum | reverse complement strand
GGTTGCTTCGGTTGCTTCGGGAGCAGCGGGAGCCGTGGTCTCAGCGGGGGTGCTGCCGCCGCAGGCGGCCAGACCAAGCACCATGCAGACTGCCAGCAGCATTGCGATGAGCTTTTTCATGATTTTTTCCTACTGTAAACGTTCCTGTTCCAACACAGGACAAATTTGGAAACGATTCCAACATTTCCATGCCTACATCATAGCGCGGATTTCGCAAAAAAGCAATCGGAATTTGCAAATATTTTAAAAGTTCCGCACATTGAACAAGTGGGAAGAGGGCTTTTTGGTGAATATTGCGGACAGCATCCGGCCCCTGGCCTGCTGTTTGGTTTCGGGCCGCTTTTGTAGGGGAGGGATTTATCCCTCCCTAATCGGATTATGCGGACAGTGTGAAATTCCGTCAGGGAGGGATAAATCCCTCCCCTACAGAGGGTATAGGCAAATATTTGCTAATGTTCAAGAGGCAATTTATAAAAGATAATAGACTTATTATTGGAAAATGGGCGGTGATGGCGTTGATCAGTTATGAGCCCCTTTGGAATACCATGAACACCCTGGAAAAGCTGTGCAAAGTCCTGGAGTGTTCGCCCAACGACGTAATCGCCTTTACAGACGATTGATGCCCCTGCCAACGGCAGGGGCATTTTTGACAGTTTAAAGGGGAATCACCGAAGTGATTCCCCTTATATTCAGGTCCTATCTTACTTGAAGTACCGCTTCCTAGAATGAGGTGTTTGCTGCCCGGGGATATTTGCTGTTTTAGTCTTAGTTGGGGCGGAAAAAGACGTAAGTACCATCCGAATACTGTAAGGTCAGTTGGCCGTCGGAATCAATCTCATAGGGAAAGTAAAATACTTCGTTACCCTCAGTCTTGCTTTTGGTGTAAATATTATGGTTTGCTATCCAGTAGGTGCCCTCTTCCGTAGGTTCAGCCATCTTATCATAGTTAAATAAGCCTTCTACAAAGAAGGTGATCAATTCATCCTTAGACTGCAAATCATACATCGAGGCATACGCTTCAAAAAACTCATTGTCATTCATATCTTGAACTCTGTCACCGAAGATGCTGACCAAGGACTCTCTCTCTCGATACAACCTGTCAAGAACTTCCGTACAGTATTCTTGAATTTTCACTTTTGTCCTACCTGCATCGCAATACTTTAGGTATGTTTTATCCATCTTAAATTGCAAAGCGTCAAAGTAAGACAGTGGAATATCCAAACACACAGCAATTCCTTCTTCGCAGCAGACAATACTATTCAAAATCTGCAACTTAGAATCCTCATCCATATGCTGTTCCAACAGCCATGTGCCCTGAATCTGAGCATATTTACTTTCTTCATCTTCATAGCAGCCAGTTAGGCAGAGGCTGAGCAGACAGACTGCCAGCAGCAATAAAACGATTCGTTTCATGGATTTTCCTTTCTTCTGGTGTATGTTTTTCATACCCGTTGAAAGTATTATATCACTCGTTTCTATCCAATGCAAGTATAGACATATAAAAGAGGGAAGAACTTTTGTTCTTCCCTCAATATCGATATCTTACTTGAAGTACCGCTCCAGCAGGCCCTTCAGAGCCTTGCCGTGGCGGGCCTCGTCACGGGCCATCTCATGGACGGTGTCGTGGATGGCATCCAGGCCGTTCTTCTTGGCGCAGGCGGCCAGATCGAACTTGCCCTGGGTTGCGCCGAACTCGCAGTCCACACGCCATGCCAGGTTGTCGCGGGTGGTAGCCTTCATGTTGGGCTCCAGGTCAGCGCCCAGGAGCTCAGCGAACTTAGCGGCGTGCTCAGCCTCTTCGTAGGCGGCCTTCTCCCAGTACAGGCCGATTTCGGGATAGCCTTCCCGATGGGCAATGCGGGCCATGCACAGGTACATACCGACCTCGGAGCACTCGCCGTTGAAGTTGGCCATGAGCTGCTCGAAGATGAACTTCTTGTCCTCTTCGGAGATGTCGGGGTTGTTCTTCACGGTCTTGGCGTAGATGCCGTACTCGTGCTCGGCAGCCAGCTTGTCGGTCTCCATGACCTTGAACTTGGAGCCGTCAACCTTGCAGACGGGGCACTTGAAACCTTCGGGGATGCTTTCGCCTTCGTAGACGTAGCCGCAGACGGGGCAGACAAATTTCTTCATGTGATATTCCTCCGTTATTGTAATAGATGTATTGTGCGTGGGGACCTCCCACGGGGTTTACATAACTTTCTGGCACTTCTGACACAGACCGGTGAAGGTCAGCTGACAGTCCGCAACCTGGTTGCCGGAACTCTGGGCTTCCTGCAGCACCGCCTGGGGCAGGACCACATTGTCCAGGTCCGTCACCGCGTCGCAGCCTGTGCAGACGAAGTGGACATGGGGCTCTACCCGGCCGTCGAACCGCTCCACGCCGTCCACGGTGCCCAGGCTCCGAATGAGGCCCTGGTTTTTGAAGAGGGTCAGGTTCCGGTAGACCGTAGCCAGGCTGATGTCCGGATTTTCGGCCCGGAGCATTTCGTAGACCATCTCCGCCGAGGGGTGCGATTTCGTGCCCCGGAGGCAGGAGAGGATGGCTGCACGTTTTTTAAACTGCTTTGTCAAGAACTCCACCTCCATTTGCGAGTGATTCTTGTTTACGTGGATAGTATAGCATGGAGGTTTGGCTTTGTCAAGCATATTTGCAAATAATTCTCATTTAATTTTTGGAAAAACTTCTTCCGTTGTAGGGGAGGGATTCATCCCTCCCTTAATAGAAAAACCGCCGCCCTGCGGTCAGCGGATTCAGGGCGGCGGAAATGGCCTGGAAATTTTTCGGCAGGGAAAGTCCTGCCTCTCCCTGCCGAATGGGTGGTTTATTCCACCTGGTTCCATACCCTGCTCTCCATATGCCCGGACTGGACAATGGGGGGCTTGGGGTCGGCGAACTCCCAGGGGACGGGTTTCTTTTCAGGTTCTCTTTCTGCTTCTTTCATGGTCTCACCTCGATGTTAGTATGCGCGGCTTTTTGGGGGATATCCAATTTAGCACAGTGAACAAAATGGATATAGCAAACTTGTGCAGAATTGACAGTTCGCCGGAGATTGTAAACTTTCTGCAAAGTCCCTTGTAATTTTATCCCGGCCACGTTATACTGGCGTGTAGCAAGCTACATTTTATTTGGAAACCATAGATGTTCTCGCAAGGAGGGATATGTTTGCAATATCATTTCGGGCTGCTGCTGCGAATGGTTCACAACGCCCTGGACCAGCGGGTCAATGAAGCCCTGCAAAAGCTGGACCTCACCGCTGCCCAGGGTCACATTATGGGCTTTCTGGTCCGGCAGCCGGAGCCGCCGTGCTCCCGGGATGTGGAGGCGGCCTTCCACCTGAGCCACCCCACGGTGTCGGGGGTCCTGACCCGGATGGAAAAGAAGGGCTTTCTGGAGCTGAGAACCGATGAAGAGGACCGCCGGGTCAAGCGGATTGTGCTTCTTCCCAAGGGAAGAGACTGTGCCCAGGCCCTGAAAAAGGGCTTCGACCACACGGAAGAAGCCCTGGTGGCGGGATTTTCCCCGGAAGAGCGGGAGCAATTCCGGGCCTACCTGAGCCGGGTGGTGGACAATCTCGGCGGCTGGCCCGCACATTTCTGTAAGGAGGAAACCCAATGATCAAAAGACTTGCCCGGTGTATCCGGGAATTCAAATGGCCTGCCCTCATCAGCCCCGCTGCCATGATGGGCGAAGTGTACATGGAGACCCGGATTCCCATGGTCCTGGCCTGGATTGTGGACCGGGGCGTGGAGGCAGGAGACATGGGCGCCGTGGTGCGCTACGGAGCTCTGCTGGTGTTTTACGCCCTGATGTCTCTGATTTTCGGCATGATGTCCGCGGTGTCCGCCGCCTATGCGGCAACGGGCTTCTCCCGGAACCTGCGCCAGGATATGTTCTATCAGGTCCAGACCTTTGACTTTGCCAACATCGATAAATTCAGCGCCTCTTCCATTGTCACCCGTCTGACCTCCGACGTGGCAAATATCCAGATGGCCTTCCAGATGATGATCCGTATGGCCATCCGGTGCCCCATGATGCTGATTCTCGCCACTTACAACGCCTATTCCATCAGCCCGAGGCTCTGCATTGTCTTCTGCGTGGTGCTTCCCCTGCTGGGTCTGGGACTGTATCTCTTTATCAAGTCCGTGTTCCCCATTTTCGACCGGGTGTTCAAGACCTACGATAAGCTCAACAACGTGGTCCAGGAGAACCTCCACGGCATCCGGGTGGTAAAGAGCTTCGTCCGGGAGGACAAGGAAACCGAGAAGTTCACCACCGTGTCCGGCGAAATCTACAAGGACTTCGTAAAGGCCCAGCACATCATGTCCTTTACCAACCCCATTATGCAGGCGGCAGTGTATATCTGCATCCTGACCATCTCCTACCTGGGCGCCATGATGGTGGTGCAGTCCGGCAACGACATTGCCCTGGGCCTTACCACCGGACAGCTGACCTCCATGTTCACCTACACCACCCAGATTTTGATGGCCCTGATGATGGTGGCAATGGTTATTGTTATGTTAACCATGGTGCGGGCGCCCCTGCGCCGTACCAGTGAGATTCTGACGGAAGTTCCGGCGCTCCACAGCCCTGAGAATCCCGTCACGGAAGTGAAGGACGGCTCCATCGACTTTGAAGGGGTCAGCTTCCGCTATTCCAAAACCGCCAGCCGGGACGCCCTGGAAAGGATTGACCTGCACATTGCCCCGGGCATGACCGTGGGCATTCTGGGCGGCACAGGCGCCAGCAAAACCACCCTGGTCCAGCTGATTCCCCGGCTCTACGACGCCACGGAAGGCACGGTGAAGGTAGGCGGCGTGGACGTACGGAACTACGACCTGAAGACCCTGCGGGACAGCGTTGCCATGGTGCTTCAGAAGAATATCCTCTTCTCCGGCACCATTAAAGATAACCTCCGCTGGGGCAATGCCGAAGCTACCGACGAGGAAATGGTAAAGGCCTGCACCCTGGCCTGCGCCGACGACTTCATCCGCACCTTCCCTGACGGCTACGACACCCACATTGAGCAGGGCGGCTCCAACGTCTCCGGCGGCCAGAAACAGCGCCTGTGCATTGCCCGGGCCCTGCTGAAAAAGCCGAAAATCCTCATTCTGGACGACTCCACCTCTGCGGTGGACACCGCCACCGACGCAAAAATCCGCAAAGCCTTCCGGGAGGAGATTCCCGGCACCACCAAGCTCATCATTGCCCAGCGGGTGTCCTCGGTCCAGGATGCGGACCTGATTCTGGTCATGGACAACGGCGCCATCGTCGCCCAGGGCACCCATGAAGAACTGCTTAAGATCTCCCATATCTACCGCGAGGTCTTTGAATCCCAGATGAAAGGAGGCGAGGACTGATGCCCGGTCCCGGTCATATGCGCGGCGACGGCCGCAAAGCCAAAAACCCCAAGAAAACCCTGACACGCCTGCTCCGGTATATGTCTGCCTATAAGGTCTCCATGGTTGTGGTGGTCATCTCCATTATTTTCTCCGCCATTGCCATGGCCGTGAGCTCTGCGTCTCTGGGCACCCTGGTGGACGACTATATCACCCCCATGCTGAGCCAGCAGACCCCGGACTACGCCCCTCTCGTTGGCTTCATCGTGAAAATGGCCTGCATCTACCTGGTTGGCATCGTGTCGGCGTTCCTCTATAGCTACCTTATGGTGAAGGTGAGCCAGGGCACCCAGAAGACCATCCGGGATGAGATGTTCACCCATATGCAGACCCTGCCCATCCGGTATTTCGATACCCACCCGGTGGGCGACCTTATGAGCCGCTACACCAGCGATATTGATACCCTGCAGCAGATGCTCTCCCAGTCCATTCCCCAGTGCATTTCCTCCGTGGCAACCCTTATTGTGGTGTTCGCGGCCCTGCTCATTACCTCGCCTATCCTGACAGTGGTGCTACTCTTTACCATAACGGGCATTATTTTGGTGACCAAGTTCGTGGTGGGCAAGTCCGCGGGGTTCTTCATCGGCCAGCAGAGAGCCTTGGGTGACGTCAACGGCTATGTGGAGGAGATGATCCACGGCCAGCGGGTGGTGAAGGTCTTCACCCATGAGGAAGTCTGCAAAAAGGAATTCGACGACCTCAACGAAAGCCTCCGCATCAATGCCTTCAAGGCAGGTGCCTATGCCAACGCCATGGGCCCTGTGAACAACAACCTGGGCTATGTCCAGTACGCCATCCTGGCCATTGTGGGCGGCCTGCTTGCCATCTACTCCGGCGGCAGTCTTCTGACCCTTGGCAAGCTCATCGCCTTTTTGACCCTGTCCCGGTCCTTCAACCAGCCCATTGCCCAGGTCAGCAACCAGATTAACTCCATTGTCATGGCCCTGGCCGGCGCCGAGCGTATCTTCGAGCTCATGGATGCGCCCTCCGAAGAGGACCATGGCTATGTGAAACTGGTCAATGCCAAAATCGACGAGAATGGCAACATTACCGAAAGCCAGGAGCGTACGGGCCGCTGGGCCTGGAAGCACCCCCACAAGGCCGACGGCACCGTGACCTACCAGGAGCTCACGGGAGATATCACCATGTTCAACGTGGACTTTGGCTACGTCCCGGAAAAGACGGTGCTCCACGATGTGACCCTCTACGCCAACCCCGGCCAGAAAATCGCCTTTGTGGGCGCCACCGGTGCAGGCAAGACCACCATTACGAACCTCATTAACCGCTTCTACGACATTGCCGACGGCAAAATCCGCTACGACAATATCAACATCAACAAAATCTGCAAGTCGGACCTGCGGCGTTCTCTGGGCATGGTCCTCCAGGATACCAACCTCTTTACGGGCACGGTTATGGAGAATATCCGTTATGGTAAACTGGACGCCACGGACGAGGAGTGTATCCACGCGGCGAAGCTGGCCAACGCCCACGAGTTCATCACCCGTCTGCCCCAGGGCTACGACACGGTGCTCACGGGCAACGGCGCCAGCCTTTCCCAGGGCCAGCGCCAGCTGATCGCCATTGCCAGAGCGGCAGTGGCAGACCCGCCGGTTATGATTCTGGACGAGGCCACCTCTTCCATCGACACCCGGACCGAAAAGCTGGTCCAGGACGGCATGGATGCCCTGATGAAGGGCAGAACCGTCTTCGTCATTGCCCACCGTCTGTCCACGGTGCGAAACTCCGACTGCATCATGGTCCTGGACCACGGCAGAATCATCGAACGGGGCACCCACGAGGACCTCATCGCCCAGAAGGGCACCTACTACCAGCTCTATACAGGCGCCTTTGAGCTGGAGTAAACCGTAATTATATTGTAGGGGAGGCATTTATGCCTCCCCTGAGACTGTCGAAAAACCCCTTTGGGCTTTGGGGGCAAACTTTGGCAGCCTGCTGCGCGCATAATTTGTCCCCCGATGGGGGACAAATTCCACACTTGCAGTCTGAGAAGTGTTTTCTGCCAGGTACACGCCCCGGCAGAAAACGGATTGGACTCTATTTGCCGCCAACGGCGGCAAACTCTGCAAGGCTTTTTTGATAAGCTGAAGCGGCCCGGAAAAATCCGGGCCGCTTCTCTTATTCTCTTCCCAGGTCCTTCGCCAGATAATTGAAGAAGTTCTGTTCGATGACCGATCTTGAGTAGGTAATTTTATTGGAGACAATGGCGGATATCTGGTCAATGTACTCCTGAGTCACCGTTTCGTCCCCGGTGGGGGTAAAGGTGCCCTGGCGGCTGTTATAGCGGCCCTTGTCCGTGATCCAGCTGTGGTCCGGCCAAAGGACCAGGGGGCTTTGGTCAGAGAACACGTCCCGGCCGATAAGCAGGCGAGAGTCGTACTCCACCCCAAAGAGGTTGGAAAGGGTGGGCAGAATGTCCAGGCTGTACACCGGTTCGTCTACCACGATGTTCTGATCTTCCAGGCAGCCGCTCCAAATGATCAGGGCGTTGTGGTCCCGCATAAAGAGGTCATAGTCCTCTACGCCGAAAAGCTCTGCCAGGTGATCCCGGGTGTTTTGCCAGGTCTTGCTCCGCTCCAGGCCGTAGGGGTAGTGGTCGGTGGCCAGGACCACCACGGTGTCATCGGCAATGCCCGCCTCTTCCAGCTGCTTCAGAAGCGATTCCATGGCAAGCTCCAGCTCCTGCTGGGATGCCAGATAGCCCATGACGGTATCGCTGTGGGCTACCCCCTTCTTCTCATAGAAGCTTTTTACCTGGTCCATGTGTCTGCGGGCCTGGGCGTTTTCCTTGAGGGAATAGGGACAGTGGCCGCTGACGGTCATGTAATAGACGTTGAAGGGCTGATTTGCAATGCAGTCAGGAATGGTAGCGTCTATCAATTCCAGATCGCTTTCCGGGAACACCGGGGTGATGTAGCCATCCAATCCGCGGCCTCTTGCCAGGAACTGGTCATAGCCCAGCTTTGTGTGGGTCTCATTGCGCTCATAGAAGTCGTGGAGGTGGTTGTGGTAGGCCGCGGAGTAGTAGGTTCCCTCTCTTCCCAGCTGATAGCCCATGGTGAAGAGAAGCTTCTGCTGCTTTGCCTCCTTCATGCAGGCACCGAGGGAGGTGGGCACCAGGCCAATGAGGTTGGAAAACTCTCCGGCGGTGGTGCTGGCGCCCCAGGCCGGCTGGTAGTATTCCTGGAACTGAATTCCCTTGGTGGCCATGCGGTACAAGGCCGGGGTCAGCTCCGGGTCGATGGTCTCTTTGGTGAAGGCCTCGGCAGTGATGAGAATGAGATTTTTCCCTTTGAAAAGCCCCGTATAGGCGTTCTTTTTGGCAGGGGTCTGGGAAGCGGCATAGGAATAGATGGAGGAAATGGGGCCGCGGTTGGCTGCCGCCAGCTCGGCAAAGTCCACGCCGGGAATCACCTGGTCTTCATAGACGATCTCAGGTTCCGTCTCCTGTGTCACTTCCTCAGGCTCCGCCGCCTCTGTGGTGGGGGGCACCGTAGGTTCGGTTTCCACCGCCACAAAGCCCGCATCCTTGGGAGAGCCATGGGTTGCATCCAGAATCAGGCCCATATGCAGGCCGAAGGACTGGGCAGCGCTGTCAAAATTATAGGCATTCCCCAGGAGCCCTCCATCAGGCGTATATCGGGGCACAATGACAAACAATCCCAGGACATACAGGCTGGCCGCTGCCAGGGTGAGAAAGCCCCGGGTCAGCCACTTTGTTTTTCCGGAGCGGAAAAACACGGCATACACCACCGTCGGCAGAAGCATCAGGAAAATGCTTCCAACATTTCTTGTGAGGGAGTTTATCACCTCGTCCATAAAGTCCGTGGCAACGCCGCCTGCGCCGCCAACAATGGTGGTAAGGTCCATAAAGACCTTGTAGCTGTCAAAAATGAAGGTCTCCATGAGCCAGAAGACGCTCATCACAAGAGACACGCCCACAGCGGTCCACTTCTGTCCCTTGGGAGAGGGGATAAAGCTTACCAGCAATCCCAGGGCTGCGCCAAGGCCCAGCCCAAAGGTGAGAACTGCCAAAAATCTTCCCGGCTGAATTTCGTCGGTGACCCAAATGTGGACCATACATTCCTGGTACGCCGCCATAAGGGTAAGGAACAGCCATGCCGGCAGCAGGGGCCGACGACTACTTTTTAAATAGCGATGGTTTGTTTTCATTTTCTATTTTCCTGTTCTATTTACCTGGCTTTTATGCTTCTCCTGTTTGTTTGGTTGGACGGCGGCGTCCGCCGTTTTTCCGGCGGGGGCGCTTATTCTGGCCCTCTTTTTCCACGGCTTTGGGAGCGGACTCTTTGGGAACCTCCCGGGCGGGCTGACTTTTGGGCGCTTCGGCGGCCTTGTCGGCCTCGTTTCTCCGGCGGCGATTCCGGTTCCGCGGCGGACGGCTGTCCTGGGTCGCCTCAGGATTCTGCTCTACGGCGGGGCTGTCCTGTTCGTCGGCAATGGTCTCGGTGCTGTAGCGGAAACGGATGGGTTCCAAATGGATGGTCTGGGGGTCTTCCTCCTTCCGGGGCCGTTTGCCGCCGCCGGAAATCGGTGCCAGGTCCTGGGGGATGGGCGGGTCGTTCTTCTTTGCCTTGCCGCTGCGGAGCACGGCAATCTCCGAATTTTGAAACACGGAGATGGTGTTGGGGTCGTCCTCCATACGGACGCTGACCCGCTGGCGAAGCAGATTCACGTCCACCACGGTGCCCCGGCCCTCGGGGGTGTCCACAAAGGACTCGGCCTTGGGGCTGCTGCGAATCAAATCCTCGTAGGCGTCCTGCTCATACTTGAGACAGCACATAAGCCGTCCGCAGGTGCCGGAAATTTTTGTGGGGTTCAGGGACAGGTTCTGGGTCTTGGCCATTTTAATGGACACAGGCTGGAAGTCGTCCAAAAAGCTGGCACAGCAGAAGGGCCGTCCGCAGATGCCCAGACCGCCGACCATTTTTGCCTTGTCCCGGACGCCGATCTGCCGCAGCTCAATGCGAGTGTGGAACACCGAAGCCAGGTTCTTCACCAGTTCCCGGAAGTCCACCCGCTCATCGGCGGTAAAGTAGAAGAGGATTTTGCTGCCGTCAAAGGCCACCTCTGCGGACACCAGCTGCATATCCAGACCGTGGTCCGCGATTTTCTGCATACACACGTCAAAGGCCCGCTTTTCCTTGGCCCGGTTTTCCTGGACGGTTTTTTCGTCCTGGGCAGTGGCTTTTCTGAGAACCTGACGCAGAGGCGCCACCACATCCCGGGTGGGAATCCGGTGATTCCCGGCAGACACCACGCCGAATTCCGCGCCTCGGGCCGTGTCGATAATCACATGGTCTCCCGGGGAGAACTTCGCCCCGGCGGGGTCAAAATAGTACACTTTCTGTCCCGGACGGAACTGGATGTCCACCACCTCGCAGGTGGCATCCTTGGCTTCTTCCGGCTCTTTGTTGATGGTTTCTTCCATGGTTATGCTCCTTTATCATAACGGCGTCCGTTGGGACGATTTCCGATGGTTTCTTTTTAACGCAGGGCCCACTCCAAATATCCGCACACCGACGCAGGCGATACGTTGGCGGTCACGTACTGGAGGGCCTTGCGGATATGGCCCGCGGCTTCGTATAGGTCCGGGCCCGTTCGCATCTGGGAGAGGGTTCTCGCCTGGGCGGACAGCATCCGCAGGCCGCTTCGGCCGCAGAGGGCGCTTTCCAGAATGTCCAGCCAGCTTTCCAGCAGCTCCGCCAGGGCATCCCGCTTCATTTTTTCCATGGGCACCAGGACTTCCATAAGGCCCAAAGCGTCCTTCTTTCCGAAGCTCTCCACAAACCCTACAGTCTGGGGCGGCAGCTCGTTTTCCTCCTGGAGAAGCGACCGGGCCTGACCCAGAAATCCGCCGCTGCGCTGGCAGGCCGCCAGCAGGTCCTCCTCTTTTCGTTCCGGGAAATCCCAGCTGAGCTGGGACAGCAGAACGTCTTCCGGCAGGGCCTGCATGGACAGCAGCGTACACCGGGAACGGACGGTGGGCAGAAGTTTTTCCGGATTATCCGTCAGAAGAAGAAAAACGCCGTACTTTGGCGGCTCTTCCAGAACCTTCAGCAGAGCGTTCTGGCCCGGCAGGCCCATATCCTGGGCCCGGGGGAAGAGGTAAATCTTATGCTCCGCCTCGTTGGGCTGGATATAAATATCCGCCCGGGCCTCCCGGATCAGGTCCACGGTGACGGTCTTTTTCTCCGGGTCGTCGATGGTGATGAAGTCCGGATGGTTTCCGTCCAGGACCTTCCGGCAGGGGTGGCAGCGGAGGCAGGGTTTTTCCCCTCCCTGGCAGAGAATTGCCGCCGCCAGAAGCCGCGCCAGGGTATGCTTTCCGGACCCTTCCGGCCCGGAGATGAGATAAAAGTGGGAGATATGGCCCTTTGAAAGGCTTTCCAATAGGTTCTTCTTTAGTTGTTCGTTTCCAAGCAGCGTTTCAAAGCCCATGTTCTCCCCTCCTTTTGATGTTTTAGCCCCACAGATCGGACAGCATAGGTATGACCTGCTTTTTGCGGCTCATGACATGGGGCAGGAAAGCGGTGTTATCCTTGGGGGTTACGTTAAAGGCCTGACGAATGGCATCGTCGTCGCCCACGTAAAGGATTTGGGTGCCTTCCTTCAGTACGTCGGTGAGCATGAGGACCATAAGGGCAAAGCCCCGGTTCTTGGCCTCCGTGGCCATGAGCGCCAAAAATTCCTCTTTCCGGTTCATGACGCCGGAGCTGTCCACGCAGGTAATCTGGGACACCGCCAGGCCGTGGCCTGCAATATGGAATTCCTTATAGTCGGTGAACAGGACCTCCCGGGCGGATTTGTTCTCCACAGACGCGGAGAAAATGGACCGTCCCAGCTCTTCCAGGGACACGTTGGCGATCCGCGCCATGCGCTCCGCCGTGCGAATGTCCCGGGATGTACAGGTGGGAGATTTGAACATCACCGTATCCGAGAGGATGGCCGCCGCCATCATGCCGGCAAGCTCCGCCGAGGGCATGAGGCCCCGGTCCTGGAACATTTCGGCAATGATGGTGTTGGTGGAGCCTACGGGCTCATTGCGGACATAGATGGGGTTGGCGGTCTGGATGTCCGCCAGACGGTGGTGGTCGATGATCTCCAGCAGCTCCGCTTCTTCCAGCCCCGGAACGGACTGGGAGGCTTCGTTGTGGTCCACCAGCACCACCCGCTTGCGTCTGGGGCGAAGAAGGTGATACCTGGTGAGAATGCCCACGACTTTCTCATCCTTGTCCACAATGGGATAGCTGGGGTGGCGGTATTTGAGCACCAGGTCCCGGACATCGTCCACCCGCTGATCCAAATGGAAACGGATGATGCCCTCGGTGTTGCAGATACGCCCCACGGGGGTGGACTGGAAAATAAGCCGCGCCGCCCGGTAGGCGTCCAGAGGCGTGGAGATGATGACGGTTTTGGTGGGCAGAGTGCGAAGCTCCTGGGAGATCTCCGCCTGGCACAGCACCAGGCAGCTGACATTGTGTTCCAGGGCCCGGCGGATCATGTCCGGCTGATGGCCGCAGAGGACAATGGTCTCGGGTTTGCTGAAGAGCAGATTCTCCCGGCTCTGGGGCAGCGCAATGGTGACCTCACCGGAAATGACATCGGTGGTCTCGCCGGCCTCGTTGAGGATTTTTCCTTCCAGCACGGACAGGACGTTGAAGAGGGGTACCTCTTCCAGAATGCCCGAGGCAATCTGGGACATATTGTAGTTGGCAATGTCGGTCCGGGAGAGGATGCCGTAGAGGGTGCCGTCTTCCTTCGCCACCGGAACGGCGGTAATGGCGGGGTACTCCTGGAACTCCGCCCAGGCCCGGCCCATGGTGACGCCCCGGCTCAAAATGGGCGGGGTGTCAAAGTCCAGGTCCTGGACTTGATTATAGAGGTTCGTAATGCGCTTAGGCGCCTGAAATCCGAAACGGTCCAGAACAATCTGGGTCTCGTCGGAGACCTGGCCCAGACAGGCGGCCTCGTATTCCCGCTCGCCGCAGGCATTTCGCAGGGCGGCATAGGCAATGGCCGCCACGATGGAATCCGTGTCGGGGTTCCTGTGTCCGGTGACATAAATCGGGTCCATGGATAACCTCCTCTCTTATAAAGCGAATGCGGTGAAATGCCGGTTTTCAGCTGCTTAATCCTCTTCCTTCGGCATCTGCAGTCTGGCTTCAATTCGGACCAGGGCCTTCTGCATGGCAATGCTGCAAGACCTTGTAACCCGATCCAGGAAGTTTCCTGAGTAGGCTTCCAGGGCCTTGTCGATACGCAGGACCCGGCTGATCTGGTAGTCGCCTTCCGTCTCGGTCTTTTTCACCGTGTAGATGGGTGTGTAGCTATAGCCCGTAACCTTGGTGGTGCCGGCGGCGGCGTCCTTGGTGATCTCCAGGTCCAGAATAATGGAGTAGTTGGTGCCGCCCCGGTCTGCATCGCCGAAGAAATCCCCCAGGGAGTAGGCAACCAGGGTACCGGCAATGGGGTCATAATCGATGGGCTGGACCAGATGGGGATGGGTGCCCAGAATCACGTCCACGCCCTGCTTTTTCATGATGTTTACGATGCTCTTTTGGGTCTTGCTGATATCGTCGTTATATTCACTGCCCCAGTGGACCATGGCAATGGTGATGTCCGGCCGCTCGGCGGCGGCGGCTTTCAGCACCCGGGTGATGCCCTCCTCATCCACTTTTTCGTAATTGTCGGCGTAGTCTTCGTAGAGAATATTCACCAGGTTTTCGCTTCCGGCAGGAAGTCCGCGGCCGCTCATACCCTTGGTGAACGCCACAAAGGCGATTTTCACACCCCGCACTTCGGCAATGGTGTAGCCCTTGTACTGCTTGTACTCTTCTTCATTGGCGTAGGCTCCCAGCGGCTCGATGCCTGCATTGCGGATGGCGGCCAGGGTGGAATTGAGGCCGTTAAGGCCGTTGTTGATGGTGCAGGAATTGGCCACCTGGAGCATATCCACGCCTGCATTCCGGAGGCCCTGGAGGATTTCCACAGGGGCGGAGGAGGTGGCGGTGCCATAGGGTGTGCCGTAGATATTTCCTTCAAAGTTCATAACTGTCAGGTCCGCCTCGGAGAGCACTGCCGCCACATCCTTGAAGGGCGGCGTATAGTCATAACCCGTGGCAGACTGTCCGGCGGTGATCACCGTATCCGTAATGTTCAGGTCTCCCGCCGCTTTGATGTGGATCTTGGTAATGGGGTCCTGGTTTATGGGAGACGTGTGCTCCGGCTCGGTCTCCGTTTCCTCGGTCTCCATCTGGGTCGGCATCTCGGTATCTCCGTTAAACTTGCTGACCAGGGCAAAGATGCCTCCGGCGCACAGCAGGAGAACCACCAAGGCAAGGCCCAGCATCAGCTTCATCCGCTTTGCCTGGGCACGCTGCTTCCGGCGCATCGCCTCCCGACGCTCCTGTCGTCTTTTCAGTTCGTCATCGTGCTGGGCCATAGGTGCCCTCCTTTCGGTTTTTCATATGTCCGAAATACCATATGAAACATGATGTACCGCTTCCCGGCTCCCTTTGGGAGCTGAGGATATGCTGCATACAAATTTCACTGCTTTCCTTTTGGGTTTCTCGGCAGGAAAGCACAGGACTGCTTGAAGATTTTTGCTGCGTGTATCTTTTATTATACCGCATTTCCCTCCATAAGACAAGAGGGAGCCATCTGAATTACGCCAGCAGTTCCCGGACCTCCCGGGCGTTTTTCCGGATTTCCGCCTGCAGATCTTCCAGGGCGGGAAATTTCTGCTCAGGCCGGAGAAAACGGTAGAATTCCAGAGTGATCTCCCGGCCGTAGAGATCCCCGGTGTAGTCCAGAATCCAGCTCTCCACGGTGACATGGCGGCCCTCCACCGTTGGGCGGGTGCCAATGTTGGTCACAGCGGGGTAGACAGCCCCTTCCACAACGGCCCTGCAGGCGTAAACCCCGAATTTGGGCACCGCCAGCTCAGGGGGCAGATGCAGGTTCGCCGTGGGGATGCCCAGCTTTCTTCCCAGCTGATGCCCCGGCACTACGGTGCCGGAGAGAATGTGGGGATGTCCCAGGAACCGCACGGCGGTGGCCATGTCCCCGGTTTCCAGCTGCCTGCGGATGTAGGTGCTGGACACCCGGATGCCGTCCACGGTCTGCTCCGGCACCACGGCGCAGCGCAGCCCCTTCTCACGGCAGTACCGGGAAAGGCTTTCCGCCGTTCCCGCCCCCAGGGCGCCGAAGCGGAAGTCCTCTCCGCAGACAAAGCCCAGGGCGCCATAGTTTCTTTCCAGCATGGAAAGAAAATCCCGCCAGTCCACGGCCTTCATATGGGCATCAAAGGGCAGCGTCACAACGGTATCCATGGAAAAGCGCTCTTTCAAAAGCTTCTCCCGGTCATAGGACGTGTTGATAAGCCTCGGCGCTGCTCCGAACACCAGTTCATCGGGATGAGAGGCGAAGGTGACCACGGAAGCGTCACAGTTTTCCTCTTCTGCCAAAGCCCGGCAGGCGGCAAGGAGTGCGCCGTGGCCCAGGTGCACCCCGTCAAAAAAACCCAGGGCGCAGATTGTTTTCTTCATAGGCTCGTTCTCTTTCAAACTTCAAAAAAACTCTTAACGGTTTCCATAACACCGTTTTTCACTTCTGCCAGCATGAGAAACTCCCCAGCGGCGCTGTAGGCCCGGAAGAGGCCCTCCGGGAGCTTCACCGAAAAGGAATTGCCGTTGCGGCAGCGTTTTTCCTGGTTTTCCGTCAAGGTGACCGGGGGATATGCCCGGAACATGGTATCCACATTGCGAAGATACTCTTCCGGTTTGTCCGTTTCCAGCAGGGTCTCCAGAGGGACGGCTTCCCCGATGGTGTACTCCCCTGCCTGGACCCGGCGAAGCGCGGCCATGCAGCCGCCGCATCCCAGTTTTTCCCCGATGTCCTTGCACAGTGTCCGGATGTAGGTACCCTTGGAGCACCGGACCCTAAGCGCCGCCTCCGTCCCATGGAAGGACAGCAGCGTAAGCTCATGGATGGTAATGGGCCGGGGTTCCCGGGCAATTTCCTGTCCCTTCCGGGCCAGGTCGCAGAGCTTCTGGCCGTTGACTTTCAGGGCGGAGTACATAGGCGGAACCTGGAGAATGTCACCCCGGAAGAACTCCAGGGTCTTTTCCAGTTCCTCCCGGGAAATGTTTGGCATCGTCTCGGTCAAAACCGTTCCCGTCACGTCCTCGGTATCGGTGGTGAGGCCCAGCCGGAGCACGGTTTCATAGGTTTTTTCCGCGTGCTCGAAAAACTCCACGCCTCGGGTGGCCCGGCCCACGAACACCGGAAGCACCCCCGTGGCCATGGGGTCCAATGTGCCGCCGTGGCCGATACGGCGGGTGGAAAACACCCGCCGCAGTCTGGCAGTCACATCCTGGCTGGTCCAGCCCTGAGGCTTGTCCACAATGACAATGCCGTTCATGGGGCTTCCTCCAGCATGACCTTCTCCACCTGTTCCGCTGCCTCCTTGAGGGGCAGGTGCAGAGAAGCCCCGGCGGCGCCTTTATGACCGCCGCCGCCGAATTTCACGGCGATGGCTGCGGCGTCCTTTCCCGGCACGGCCCGGAAGGACATTTTGGTCTCTCCGTCGGCGGTCTCCCGAAGGGTTGCCGCCACCTGGACACCGGCAATGGACCGAGGGAAGGAGGAGATATTGTCCATATCGTCCTCGGTGACTCCCAGCTCCTGCTCCACAGACCGGGGAATGGCACACAGAGCCAGCTCCCCCTCCCGCAATAGCTTCATATGCTCCACAATCCAGGCCTGGATGCGAAGCCGGCCCAGGGTATTGGTTTCAAAAAGGGCCTGATTCAGCTCATAAATTCCGGCTCCGGCCTCCGCGCAGGCGGCGGCGGTATGGAAGGTATGGGCCATGGTGTTGGCAAAGCGGAAGCAGCCTGTATCCGTGGAAGCGCCCACATAGACTGCCTCGGCAAGGTTTTTGTCCATTTCCGCCCCCATTTCCATGAGGATGTCGTAAACCAGCTCCGCGCAGGAAGCGCTTTCCGGGTCCACGATTTCAAATTCCGTAAAGGAAGAGGCGGTGCCGTGGTGGTCAATCCGCAGGGCAATGCTGCCAACCAGGTGCTCCAAGTCCTTGGGGAGCATATTGGGGGCTGCCACGTCGGTGCTGACAATGGTGTCCCCCGCCTCCACGCTTTTCTTGGTCAGGCCCTCATGGAGCCACTGGAACCGGGGAGATACCTCGGGGTTTTCAATCACATGGGCGGTCTTTCCCAGCATCCGAAGTCCCAGGCACAGCGCCGCAGAGGAGCCTATGGTATCTCCGTCAGGGCGGCGGTGGCTCAAAATCGCGAAATGGTCCCGTTCCTGAAGGAACCGGGCCGCCTCAGTTCTCGTCAGTTTCTTCATCATGCTTGACCTCAAGGGAGTTGATGAGCTTGAGCATTTTTGCGCCGTAGAGAATGGAGTCGTCCAGGGACCAGACAATCTCGGGGCTGTAGCGCAGGCCCAGATTGCTCCCCAGCTGGCGGCGCAGGAATCCGGCGGCGGACTTAAGTCCCGCCAGAGCCTCTTTGGCCTTGTCCTCCTGAAGAACGCTGACATAGACCTTGGTATAGCGCAAATCCGGGGTGGTTTCCACCCGGGTAATGGAGATCATGACGTTCTGGACCCGAGGGTCTTTCACCGTGCGCAGAAGAGCGGAAAGCTCCTTCTGAATCTCCTCGTTGATAGCAATGATTCGATTGGATGCCATAATTCATCCTCCTGTAAAGATTAAAGGAAACGTCATCAGCCGCGCCGCGTATGCGGTGCGGCTGATGTAAAAATTATCTCTTGACTTCCTCCATGACGAAGCACTCGAAGATGTCGCCTTCCCGGATGTCGTTGAATTTCAGAATGCTCATGCCGCACTCGTAGCCTGCGGTGACTTCCTTCACGGCGTCCTTGAACCGCTGCAGGGATCCCACTTCGCCTTCGTGGATGACAATGTTGTCCCGGAGCACCCGGACCTGGGCATCTCTCGTGACCTTGCCGTCCTTCACCATGCAGCCTGCAATGGTGCCGATGGCGCTGACCTTGTAGGTCATGCGGACCTCGGCGTGGCCGATGATGGCTTCCTCGTACTTGGGTGCCAGCATGCCCTTCATGGCGGCCTCAATTTCGTTGATGGCGTCGTAAATCACCCGGTAGAACCGCATATCCACGTTGGCCCGCTGGCCGGAAGCCTGGGCGGCGGCGTCGGGACGGACGTTGAAGCCCACGATAATGGCGCCGGAGGTGGAGGCCAGAAGGATATCGCTTTCGTTGATGGCGCCCACGCCTGCGTGAATCACCCGGACCCGGACCTCCTCGTTGGAAATCTTCTCCAGAGAAGCCTTCACGGCCTCGGCGGAGCCCTGGACGTCGGCTTTGACGATGAGGGGCAGCTCCTTCATTTCGCCCTCCTGCATCTTGGCAAAGAGGTTGTCAAGGGTGACCTTCTGGTTCAGCTTTGCCAGGGCGTCCTTCTGGGCCTGACGGCGCTGCTCCACCAGTTCTCTTGCCATGCGCTCGTCGGTGACGGCGTTGAACTCGTCGCCGGGGGTGGGCACATCGGCAAGGCCCGTGATTTCCACAGGCACGGAAGGTCCGGCAGTCTTCACGGTACGGCCCTTGTCATTGGTCATGACCCGGACACGACCCACGGCAGTGCCGGCAATGACGATGTCGCCCTGCTTCAGGGTGCCGTTCTGGACCAGCAGCGTGGCCACGGGGCCCCGGCTCTTATCCAGCCGGGCTTCAATGACGGTGCCCTTGGCCCGGCGGTCGGGGTTGGCCTTCAGCTCCTGAATATCGGCGGCCAGA
>DVJG01000008.1 GCA_018710805.1 Candidatus Faecousia faecipullorum | reverse complement strand
TGCCGGAACATCGTCATGATGAACATCATCGGTTGCCCCGAGGGCGTGAAGGCGGTACAGGAGGCCCACCCCGACGTGGAGGTCTACCTGGCTGCGGTGGACGAGCGCCTGAACGAGCACGCCTACATCGTCCCGGGCCTGGGCGACGCAGGAGACCGGATTTTCGGCACCAAGTAAGAAATAAGAAAAAACGCCCCTGTCCGCCAGGACAGGGGCGCTTTCTTTTGTGTCCGCTCTTGCCTATTCTTTCACAACGGCAACGGTTTTGACGCCGTATCTTTGGAACAGGGCAATGGTCTCCGCTTCAATGCGTTCTCCGGAGACCGCAATGGGGATGGCGGGGGGACAGCCCACGGTGGGGCTGGCGCAGATTCGATTCAGAGACGCTTCTGTGGGAAGGACTTCCTGGGGGGCAAAAACGGCTTCCCGGGGGGTAAGTACCTGCTTTCCCGGAGCCTTGGGCATGGGCAGAGGCACAGCCGGAGGCGCTGGGGCCTTTCCCAGAGCTTCCGAAAGCGCCTGAAGCTCCCAGGGCTTTGTCATAACCGAGGGCATCAGCACCAGATGCTCCGGGTCTGCGTACTCAGGCTCAATTCCCTTCCGGGACAGCATACGGGCCAGCTCCTCGCCGGAACGTCCCGTAGTAGCCCGAATGGTGATTTTCATGGGCTCTGAGGGCAGGACATACCAGCCCTTTTCCTGTAGGGCTGCCTTTGTCCGGCGGACAGCCTCCACGGCTTTGGCAAGGTCCCCGGGGAAATCTCCTCCAAGATAGGCATTGCACCGATCCAGAGAGGAAAGAATCAAATAGGACGGACTGGTGGAGCCGAAAAGCGCCATGGCGGCCTTTGCCCGGTACCGAAGCGCTTCCGGGGCGTGTTTCCCCATGTGCAGATAGGCGCCTCCGGTGAGCACCGGCAGGGTCTTGTGGGCGGAGTCGCAGCACAGGTCCGCCCCCAGGTCCATGGGATGGCGGCTCTGGGGGAGAAACCGCAGATAGGCCCCGTGGGCGTTGTCCACCAGGAGAAGAACCCCATACCTGTGGCAGACTTCCGCAATGTCCGCTATGGGATTTTCCCGGCCCAGATAGTCCGGGGAGGTGAGATAAACCGCTGCCGGAAGGGTTTCCGCGTGCTTCAGCGCATGTTCCACCTGCTCCGCCCGGATGGGGCAGGAGCAGAGGCTGTCGCTTCCTTCGGGCCAAAGCCAGGCAACGTCGGCGTCGCAGAGAGCCAGGGCGTAGAGAAAGGCCTTGTGGGCGTTTCGGGCCGCCAGAATCCAGGGACGCTCTGCCCGCTGGCTTCCGGTCACTGCCAGATATACCATGGCCCGGATGCACTGACTGGACCCCTCGGCGCTGTAGACGGTCCGACCGGAGCCAAAGAGCCCCGCGGCGTTTTCTTCGCTTTCGGCAATGATACCCTCCGCTTCATAGAGGGCGTCGGCGCCTGCCACTTCCGTAATGTCCATGGCTTCGCAGCCCAGAATGGCCGCGCCCTTGTGTCCCGGCATGTGGAGACGGATGGGATTTTTCTCCCGATACGCCGCCACAAAATCGGCAATGGGGGTTTTCATCAAAGCTGCTCCTGGGCGGCCTTCATCATAATGGCGCACTCAATGCGCTTTTTGAAGAGCTCGCAGCCCGGCCCATAGACGCCCCGGATGGAGCCGGAGGCGTGGTAGGCATTGGCGGCGCAGCCGCCGGAGCAGTAGAGCTTGGCCCAGCAGTCGGCGCACTCAGGCCGGGCGTAGGCGTTGCAGCTGCGGAACTCCTCCCGCAGAGCGTCGTTGGTGACACCCTGCCAGATATCGCCCAGCTTGTACTTCTCCTCGCCTACGAACTGGTGGCAGGGATACAGGTCGCCCCAGGGGGTCACGGCCATATACTCGGTTCCCGAGCCGCAGCCGGAGATGCGCTTATAGATGCAGGGACCCTGGGTCAGGTCGATCATATAGTGGTAGAAGGTGAAGGGACGGCCCTCTTTCTGACGCTTGAGCATTTCCTTTGCCAGAATTTCGTACTGCTCTTTCACGATTTCCAGGTCTTCGGGGGTCAGGGCCATGGGGTCGTCGGGGGCGCAGACCACAGGCTCCATGCTGAGCTCCGTAAAGCCCAGGTCCGCCATGTGGAAGACGTCCTTGGTAAAATCCGGGTTCCGGTGGGTGAAGGTGCCGCGCATATAGTAGCCCTTGCCGCCCCGGGCTTCTACCAATTTCTGGAACTTGGGCACGATTTTGTCATAGCTGCCCTTTCCCGCGTAGTCCACCCGGGTGGCGTCGTGGATTTCCTTCCGGCCGTCCAGGCTCAGAACCACGTTGCTCATTTCCTTGTTGCAGAAGTCGATGACGTCGTCGTCAATGAGCACGCCGTTGGTGGTAAGGGTGAAGCGGAAATTCTTGCCCTTTTCCTGCTCCACGGACCGGGCGTAGGCCACCAGGTCCTTGACCACCTGCCAGTTCATGAGAGGCTCGCCGCCGAAGAAGTCCACTTCCAGGTTCCGCCGGGTGCCGGAATTTTCCATCAGGAAGTCCAGGGCCCGCTTGCCCACTTCAAAGGACATAAGGGCCCGGTCGCCGTGGTATTTGCCCTGACTTGCGAAGCAGTAGGAGCAGTTGAGGTTGCAGGTGTGGGCCACGTGGAGGCACAGAGCCTTGATCACGTTGCCGGACCGGGCCTTGAAGGTGCCTGCCTTGTCGGCAAAGGTGTCGGGGGTGTAGAGCTTCCCGGCGTCCACCAGGGACTGGATGTCGTCCATACACTGATTCAGGTCGGCTTCCGTCACGTCGGGCCGGTGGCCGTACTTCTGGAGCATTTCGGCAATGATCTGCTCCCGGGGCTCGGTCTGGAATTTCTCAATCATGTCATAGGCTACCTCGTCCACCACGTGGACGGAACCGGAACAGGTGTCCAGAACCATGTTGCAGCCGTTGAGTTTATACTGATGTACCAATTTTTGCTTCTCCTTTTGCAGGGGGGTTCCCTGAGTGGTTTTTCCGGATGTATGAAGGGAGGGACAGGCCCTGCCCTACAGAGGGGATACAGAGGCGAAAGATTTCTGCCAGAAAAATTGCCGCCCGGTCAGGGCGGCAATATCTTCTGAATGGATGTTAGCCCTTCTTGTTCTCGCAGGTCTGGTTGGCAACACCGCAGCTGGTCTTGCAGGCAGACTGGCAGGAGGTCTGGCACTCGCCGCAGCCGCCGTTCTTGGCGCTCTGGCACAGGTCACGGGTCTCCAGGGTCTTGATTCTCTCCATATTCGCATCTCCGTTCTTAGAATTTTTTAGATGACACAAACGCACACCTATCTAATTTCCTATTTTAGCACAAAGAGTGCTCCAGGTCAAGCAGAAATGAAGGGGAAAACCCATGGAGCGGCAGCGGGGCTTTTTCCATAAAAAGAGGGTGCCTTCCCAGGAATTCACAGAAAATTTACCCCGTAACGGGGAATCCCACGTTGCCTCCGGCGTCAAACTGTGATATGATGTGAAAAACGCACATTTAGGAGGCGAGGGACAATGGAACCCAACCGCGACAATAATTCCAATCGCAATCCCAATCAGAGGCCCGACGGCCCGGGCCGGGGGCGCATCGGCTCAGCGCTGCTGATTGCGCTGGCCCTGGTGCTGCTTTTCAGCTGGGTCATGAATATGGTGGAAAAGAGCCAGTACACCGAGGCCACCTGGACCGACTTTGAGAAGGCCAGAACAACTCACCAGCTTGCCGAAGTGGAACTTCGGGACGACCGCATTTTCTATATGACCAAGGAAGAGGCGGCGAAACCTGCATCCATGCAGAAGGCCTGCTTCACAGGCCTGCCCAGAGGAGATACCCAGGCGCTTGCCAGTGAACTGGCGGCGGAGGGCGTGAAGGTCAATAAGATCATCGTGGAAGACAATTCCATGATTATGATGATTCTCTCCTACGTGGTCATGATCGGCGGACTGTTCCTGGTCATGAATATGCTCACAAAGCGCATGGGCAGCGAGGGCATGATGGGCGGCCTGGGGAAATCCAAGGCCAAGGTCTATATGGAAAAGCAGACCGGCGTCACCTTCAAGGACGTGGCAGGCCAGGACGAGGCCAAGGAGTCCTTGCAGGAGATCATCGATTTCCTCCACAACCCCCAGAAGTACACCGCCATCGGCGCCAAGCTCCCCAAGGGTGCCCTGCTGGTAGGCTCTCCCGGTACCGGTAAGACCCTTCTGGCAAAAGCCGTGGCAGGCGAGGCAAACGTGCCCTTCTTCTCCATTTCCGGTTCCGACTTCGTGGAGATGTTCGTGGGCATGGGCGCCAGCCGGGTCCGGGACCTGTTCCAGCAGGCAGCAAAGGTGGCACCCTGTATTATTTTCATTGACGAAATCGACGCCGTAGGCCGGTCCCGGGACAACCGCTACGGCAGCAACTCCGAGCAGGAGCAGACCCTCAACCAGCTACTCAGCGAGATCGACGGCTTTGAGCCCAGCAAGGGCATTGTGTGCCTTGCCGCTACCAACCGTCCGGAAATCCTGGATAAAGCCCTGCTCCGGCCCGGCCGTTTCGATCGCCGGATTATCGTGGACCGTCCCAACCTCCAGGGCCGTCTGGACACCCTGAAGGTCCACACCCGGAAAATCAAGCTCAGCGAGGACGTGGACCTGCGTAAGATTGCCCAGGCCACTGCAGGCGCCGTAGGCGCGGATCTGGCAAACCTTGTGAATGAAGCGGCGCTCCGGGCCGTCCGCATGGGCCGCCAGGCCGTGAATCAGGAGGACCTGCTGGTGTCCTTTGAGACCGTCATTGCAGGCACCGAGAAGAAGAATACGGTGCTGACGGACATGGAAAAGCGGCTGGTTGCCTACCACGAAGTGGGCCACGCCCTGGTGGCGGCTCTGGAGAAGCACGCCCAGCCTGTTTCCAAAATCACCATCGTGCCCCATACCTCCGGCGCTCTGGGCTACACCATGCAGATGCCGGAGGAGGAAAAGTTCCTCTCCACCGCCGACGAGCTGCGGACGGAGCTAAAGACCCTGGTTGGCGGCCGTGCCGCCGAGCAGGTGGTTTTCGGCATCCAGACCACCGGCGCCGCCAATGACATCCAGCGGGCCACGTCTCTGGCCCGGAACATGGTCACCCAGTACGGCATGAGCGACAAATTCGGCCTCATGACCACGGCCTCGGTGCAGAACCAGTACCTGGACGGCCAGGCCTATATGGACTGCTCCCAGGAGACTGCCGCAGGGGTGGACCAGGAGGTCAAAAGAATCCTGGACACGGCCTACGACGATGCAAAGCGCATTCTCACGGAGCACCGGGTGCTCCTGGACGAGATTTCCGAGTTCCTCCTGGTGAAGGAGACCATCACCGGAGACGAGCTTATGGCCTACGTCAACGCAGAGAAGAAATCCCTGGAGGCCCCGGAAGAAACCCCGGCCATAACCGAGGGAACGGAAAATACGGAAGAATAACCGGAAACGCCCCGAACCAAATGGTTCGGGGCGTCAGACTGTCGTAGCCTCGGCGCCGCATCAGGCAAAGCCTGAAGGGAGGCATCAATGCCTCCCCTGCGGTTTGCGGCCGCCTTCTGTAGGGGAGGGATTTATCCCTCCCTGGGCTGCCGGAAAACGCCCGGCCTGGACGGCAGGCCGGGAAGACGCTATGGTTTCTTGGTATCGGCGGTTTCCCCCGTCCCGGGAAAAAGATATCCCCGCCGGAAGATACCGGCGGGGTGTTTTTGGATTTGTCAGGCGATCCGGACTGCGGACACCACCAGACGGCCGTTGCCGCCGCCGTGGGTGTATTCACAGGTGGACAGGGTAATGAGCTTGTCGCCGTACTTGGGGGTGATGCCTGTGTCGTAGCTGGCGTATTCCTTGCACTTGGCAACGAACTCGTCAAACTGCTGTTCGTTCTCGGCATCCACGAACTGATAGAAGTCGTAGAATTCCTC
>DVJG01000117.1 GCA_018710805.1 Candidatus Faecousia faecipullorum | reverse complement strand
ATTTCGTCATGAGCTCAAATATTTCATCAGCGATGGAGAGCTGCGGATGATTCAGAATCGGATTAACCATCTCATCCCTGCGGACAGCCATGCGGGGCCCGGAGGAGCCTATACCATCCGCAGTCTCTACTTTGACGACTACAACAATAGGTGTTACTGGGAGAACGAAAACGGCACGGACCCCCGGGAAAAGTTCCGTATCCGCATTTATAACCACTCAGCAAGCCGCATCACCCTGGAATGTAAACGGAAAGAGCGGGGCAAGACTCTGAAAACCGCCTGCCCGCTTACGCTGGAGCAAACAAAGCTTCTAATGGAGGGCAAGGTGGTACCGGATATTGAGCACCAGCCGCCGCTTCTGCGAAAGCTCACGCTGGAAATGCTGCTCCACAAGCTTCACCCTGTGGTGATTGTGGAGTATGACCGGATTCCCTATGTTTATCCCAACGGAAACGTCCGGATCACCCTGGACACCAATATTGCCTCATGCAGTGAAGTGGGCGCATTCCTGGACGAAGCGATTCCCAGGCGGCCTGTGCTTCAGCTGGGGGCGCAGCTTTTGGAAGTCAAGTATGATGAATATCTGCCGGATTTTATATACCGGAATCTGCAGCTTCCGAACTTGCAGCAGACGGCCTTCTCGAAATACTATATTTGCAGAAAATATACAAGATAAAGGAGAAAACCCATGAGCTTCAAAGACATCTTCAAGAAATCCTTCCTGGAAGGCTTCGCCTCTACGGAAATCACCACCAAGACCGTTTTGGTGGCGCTGGCCATTGCCTGTGCTCTGGCCCTGTACATCTTCTTCGCCTACCGCGTCATCACCCGCAAGACCTTCTACTCCAAGAACTTTAACATTTCCTTGGCGGGTGTCACCGTTATCACTGCGGCGCTGATTCTCACCATGCAGTCCAGCGTGGTTATTTCTCTTGGCATGGTGGGCGCCCTGTCCATTGTCCGTTTCCGTACCGCCATTAAAGACCCTATGGACCTGATGTTCCTGTTCTGGTCCATCAGCGTGGGCATCATCTGTGGCGCCGGACTTGCTGAGGTCGCCGTCATCCTGTCCGTAATCATCACCCTGGGTATTCTCATTCTGGACCATATGCCCGTTGCAAAGGCTCCCATGATTCTCGTGGTCAACGCCTCCAACCTGGACGCAGAGGAGGCCGTTTCCCAGGTGGTCAAAAAGTATGCCAAGCACTTTAACGTCAAGTCCCGGAACATGACTTCCTCCACCTTGGATCTGATTCTGGAACTGCGGACCGCCCAGGGAAGCGCTCTGGTCAAAGAGGTCATGGCGGTTTCCGGAGTCACTTCCGCATCTCTGCTGGCCCACGACGGCGAAGTTACATTCTGATTTTTAACTACTGCGTACTTAACGGGGGAGGGCCTTGGCCCTCCCTTTGGCTTGCCCAAAAAGCCTGCGCTATACAGGAAAAACACTTGACACCAGGGGAAACCTATGCTATAATGCCCCAGTGTTAAGGAATCCTACTTTACGGAGATACGCCCATGGACGACGCGCTGGAACTGGTACTCCTATATGACTACTACGGGAGCCTGCTGACCGAACGGATGCGGGAATGCTTTGAAATGCGCTACAACCAGGACCTCTCTTTGGGAGAGATTGGAGAAGAGCTGGGCATCAGCCGCCAGGGGGTCCACGACAATCTGGCAAGAGCCGAGGCGCTTCTGCGGAACATGGAAGAGAAAACCGGATGCGTCCGCCGGGACCGGACCTGCCGGAAAATGGCTGAGACCATTCAGAAAGCGGCGCTTACCCTAAAATCCCACCCCGATACCAACGTTTCCGCTCTGGCAGAGAAGATTCTCTCCGCTGTCAGGGCCCTTGAGGAGTAATTATGGCATTTGAAGGCTTAACTGAAAAAATCTCCGCAACCTTCAAAAAACTGCGGGGCAAGGGCCGGCTGAAAGAGGCCGACGTGAAGGAGGCTATGCGGGAAATCCGGATGGCCCTGCTGGAAGCCGACGTCAGCTACAAGGTGGTCAAGGACTTTGTCAAGACCGTCACCGAGCGGTGTGTTGGCTCCGACGTTCTGGAATCCCTGACCCCTGCCCAGATGATCGTGAAGATCGTCAACGAAGAGCTCACAAAGCTCATGGGCAGCAGCATCAAACACATTACCATCAATCCCAACGGCCCCACCGTGGTGATGCTGGTGGGCCTGCAAGGCGCCGGTAAGACCACCAACGGTTCCAAGCTGGCGGGGCTCCAAAAGCGCCAGGGGAGAAATCCTCTCTTGGTGGCCTGCGATATCTACCGACCCGCCGCCATTACCCAGCTGCAGGTCTGCGGCGAGAAGCTGGGAATTCCCGTCTTTGAACGGGGCACCCAGGACCCGGTGAAGACAGCCAAGGAAGCCATCCTCTACGCCCGCCAGCGAGGCTACGACATGGTGTTTTTGGACACCGCTGGCCGTCTCCATGTGGACGAGGCTCTGATGAACGAGCTGAAAAACATCAAGGACGCGGTGAAGCCTGACGAGATTATGCTGGTTGTGGACGCCATGACCGGACAGGACGCGGTGAATGCGGCCCAGAGCTTCAACGAGTGGCTGGACATCGACTCCGTTATGCTGAGCAAACTGGACGGCGACGCCAGAGGCGGCGCGGCTCTCTCGGTCCGGGCCGTCACCGGAAAGCCCATCAAATTCGTGGGCATGGGTGAAAAGCTGGAAGACATTGAGCCCTTCCACCCTGACCGCATGGCCAACCGAATCTTGGGCATGGGCGATATGCTCTCTCTCATCGAAAAAGCGGAGAAGGCCTACGACGCCAAAAAAGCCGCTGAGATGGAGAAGAAGCTCAAAACGAACAAATTCACCCTCCAGGATTTCTATGACCAGCTGGTCCAGATGAAGTCCATGGGTTCCATGGAGGAACTTCTGGCCCAGATGCCCGGCGGCGCCAACCTCAAAGGTGTGAAGCTGGACGAAAAAGCCATGGCCCACACCGAAGCCATTATCCTGTCCATGACCCCCAAGGAACGGGAAAAGCCCGAAATCATTGCCGCCAGCCGGAAAAAACGCATTGCCGCAGGCGCAGGGGTGAAGGTGGAGGACGTGAATCGTCTGCTCAAGTCCTTTGAGCAGATGCGAAAGCTCATCAAGCAGTTCTCCGGCCCCGGCATGGGCAAGCGCATGAAGCGCCTGGGGCGCTTTGGCGGAGGATTCCCCGGTTTCTGATGGGGAACGCTTACTTCATTCGCTGAAAGCAAAATGCTTTGCGATATAGATTTAAATTATTTATGGAGGTGAAACTCTCATGGTTAAGATCAGACTGAGAAGAATGGGCGCTAAGAAGGCTCCTTACTACCGCATCGTGGTCGCTGACTCCCGCTCTCCCCGGGATGGCCGCTGCATCGAGGAGATCGGCGTCTACAATCCCCTGACCGAGCCCGCTACCATCAACGTGGACGTGGAGAAGGCCCAGGCTTGGATCAAGAACGGCGCACAGCCCACCGACACCGTTCGCGGCCTGCTGAAGAACGCTGGCGTGCTGTAAGTGCCCAAAGGAGAAGCCCGCATGAAAGAACTTTTGCTGTATATGGCAAAGAATCTGGTGGACGATCCTGAGAAAGTTACCGTCACCGAAATCGAAAACGAGGACGGCAAGGTGCTGGAGCTTCGTGTTGCCGAAGGCGACATGGGCAAGGTCATCGGACGCCAGGGACGGATTGCGAAGGAAATTCGCACCATTGTTAAGACTGTAGCCCAGCGCACCGGCGAGAAGGTCACGGTCGAGATCGTGGATTAAACGAGGATGCGTGACTTAGGTCACGCATTTTTCGTTACTTTAGAAACCGTGCCTGAAAGCTTGCAGAGGAGGGCCTGTCCCTTCCCTGGAGTATAGGCAGCTATTGTAGGAGGAAACCCAATGAAACTCCCCTTTATTGAAGCCGGCGAGATTGTCACCACCCACGGAGTCCGCGGAGAGGTGAAGCTCCTGACCTGGCTGGATGCCCCGGAAGATCTGCTGGGGGTGAAACGGTGCCGCATCGGCGGTGTCGACTATAAAATGGAATCCGTTCGGGTCCAAAAGACCTGTAATCTCATAAAACTCTCCGGTGTGGACACCATGGAGGACGCCCAGAAGCTCCGGGGCAAGACCCTGGAGGTCTACCGGGAGGACCTGGACCCCAACACAATCTTCGCCGCGGAGCTTATCGGCATGGAGGTTTTTGCCGACGGCAGAAATATCGGAAAGCTCACGGAGGTGCTGGACTACCCCGGCAACGCCGTTTACGTGGTGGAAGGGCAGGAGGAATACCTGATTCCCGCGGTCAAAGCCTTTGTCTTGTCCACAGATTTGGAGCAGAACCGCATGGAAGTGCGCCTTCTGGAAGGAATGGGAAGCCATGAGAATTGACATTCTGACCCTGTTTCCGGAAACTCTGGGGGATGTGCTGTCTGAGAGCATTCTGGGCCGGGCCCAGGAACGGGGCTACATCTCCATCAATACCCGGCAAATTCGGGACTATACCGCCAACAAGCAGAACCAGGTGGACGACTACCCCTACGGCGGCGGCCGGGGGGCGGTTATGACTGCGGACCCATTGTATCGCTGCTGGGAGGCCGCCTGCGACGACGCCGGAGGTCCGGTGCACACCATCTATCTGTCCCCCTGCGGGCACACCTTCCGCCAGGCGGATGCCATTCGGCTCAGTAAAATGGAGAACCTCATTCTGGTCTGCGGTCACTACGAGGGCATCGACCAGCGGTTTATCGATGAGTGCGTGGACGAGGAAATTTCCTTGGGGGACTTCGTTCTCACAGGCGGTGAAATCGCCGCCATGGCGGTTACCGACGCGGTATGCCGCATGGTTCCGGGGGTCCTGGCAGACCCGGAGTGCTTTGAGGATGAGAGCCATTTTAACGGCCTGCTGGAATACCCCCAGTACAGCCGCCCGGCGGTGTGGCATGGAAGAGCCGTCCCGGAAATCCTTCTCTCCGGCAACCACCAGCTTGTCCATAAGTGGAGAAGAAAGCAGTCCCTTCGCCGCACCCGGGAACGCCGCCCGGATATGTATGAAAAACTGGACCTGTCTTCCAAACAGGATAAAAAGCTCCTGAA
>DVJG01000116.1 GCA_018710805.1 Candidatus Faecousia faecipullorum | reverse complement strand
GGGCGGGAAGGAAATCCACTGCGGCCCAGCACGATTTTTGTGACCCCGGACAAATGGGAAAATTCGGAAATCTGATAGGCTACATCGTCGCCATATACGGTTTCGACGGATGCGCCCAGCTGCTGTGCCAGGTGGATGTTGGCTCTAAGGCGGTCTTTGTCCGGCTGCGACATCCACTGGAAGTCTTTTGTTTCCACAAACAGCGCGGTAAACTCGCACTTGAAAGCCCCGGCCATCCGCGCGGCGGTGCGGATGATTTTCTCGTTGGATGGGGCAGAAGAAAGGCAGACCAGAATGTGCTCGTGGGAGCGGTATCCTTTCCCGTTCTGCCCCGCCTGGGTGTACAGGGCCGCCCGGTCGGCGCAGCGGCGCAGACCAATTTCCCTCAGGGCGCTCAGCTGTGCGAGGGAATAGCCGGAAAGCAGGCCGACCTTTTTCTGCTGCAACAGGCGCTGCTGGAGCTGCTCTGGTTCGATGTCAACAAATTCTACCCGCGCCGCCCGATCAAACACCCGGTCGGGGATTCGCTCGGATATGGAAGCGCCCAGAATAGACAAAACCGTATCCTGGAGGCTTTCAATGTGCTGCACATCCAGCGTCGTATAGACGTCGATGCCCGCTTTCAGCAATTCTTCTATATCCTGATAACGTTTCCGGTGGCGGGATTCGCCCAGGTTGGTGTGGGAAAGATCGTCAATCACAATCAGCTGCGGCAGCCTTTTGATGCAGGCGTCCAAATCCAGTTCGGATTCTATGCGCCCTTCCTGGGTGACGGTTTTGCAGCGCACCGCCTCCAACCCCTCCGCGAGCTTGCCGACAGACGGCCACCGATCGCAGGAAAGCAGGCCGACCACCACATCCAGCCCTTCTTGTTTGGCTGTTCGGGCGGCCTCCAGCATGGCGTGGCTTTTCCCGGTGCCGGGGAAATAACTGGCAAAAATGGTGAGCTTGCCCGGTGTTTTGGCTGTAAACGGATCGGATAACGTGGGGGTATCCATGAACCCGCCCTCCTTTCGTTCAGGGGTATTATAACACACTTCCAGGGCAGTTTCGCCTGGAGCTGGCAGATAATTTTAAGTATAAAATAAGATCCTGCGGTTTTGCCGCCATTCTGCCAATCTTGAGAGATTCAGCCGCTCTGTTTTCGAACAGCCTGCGCTGCTGCTTAATCTCCCTTTATAGTTTCTTTATGCCTTTCATTATCTACATCTGATCTAAAGGGGGCGTTAATCTGTTCAGACGGATATTAAGATGGCATTAAGACGGGCGTCATCAGCCGCTTATTTGGGCTGCTGATCCATCTTATATCCAACCAAACATAAAGGCCATTGCCAACGCAGCAATTGTTGCACATAAACCAACAACGGCCAACGCTGTAAGGGGCAATCCAATAAAGATCAAGAACAGCCCCCAGAAGGGATGATGGATAATGAACTTTTCAAAGCGAGTGTCCATTTGCTTTTCAAAACGAGAGACACGCTGTACCAATGCAACCATATCTGTCTCCTCCTTATGGCACTATGATAGCCCCTGGAAGCTAAAACCGGGGAAAAGATTCTGCCCACGGGATTAAAACCAGCTAAAAGGCCACCGGCCCGCCTGAAATACACAGGCAGGCCGGTGGCCTTTTGAGTCACATTTAGGGTGTATCGCGGTGAGAAAAATCAACCGTGGAGGGCGCTTATTTGTCGATCGCTCCCACAAGGCCCATCGCCTGGGCGATGTCCAGGTTTACGCCGAGAACATTGACCGTTTCCTCCCCAAAAATACCGAACAATTTGCCCTGGGTGTTGTTTTCCACAATCTGTTCCAGCTCTTCCTCGCTCAAACCAGAGGCGGCCGCCAGGGCGGGGATCTGAATGCGGGCCGATTCAGGCGTGATGTGGGGGTCCAGCCCGGAGCCGGAGGCCGTCATCAGATCTGCGGGAATCTCCTCCCGTTTCACGTCGGGGTTGGCCGCCAGAAATGCCTCGATGTCCGCCTCCACCCGTGCCATCAGCGCGGGATTGGAGGGCGCGTAGTTGTCCGAGCCGGTGCGGAGCCCGGCGAATTCGCTGCCGTCGTTGTAGTGCGGGTTGCCCTGTTCGTCCAGGTAATAGGTGTTATAGCCGCAGGCCGAGGGCCGCCCTTTCATAAAATAGGGCTCGGCGAAATCCTGTCCCACCGTTGCGGCCCCCACAGCCTGGCCGCCGGCATAGACCAGGCTGCCGCCCGCCTGACTGGGGAAGATTACCGCAGAGATGCCGCTGAGCAATATAGGAAAGACAAAGCCGCAGAGCAGCAGCAAGATCAAGGTGACTGCCAAAGACTGGCGCAGGCTGTGAAAAACTGCGTTTTTGTTTGTTGTTTCGTTCATAGGAAAAGACCTCCTCAGATGCCCATTGCGGTCAGAACAGGGGTAATCATGGTGTCAATGAGCTTGATCCCGATGAAGGGGGTGACAACGCCTCCCAGGCCGTAGATCATCATATTTCGGGCCAGCATTTTTCCGGAAGACATGGGGCGGTATTTGACGCCCTTCATGGCCAGGGGAATCAGGCAGGGGATGATGATGGCATTAAAGATCAACGCAGACAGGATCGCGCTGTTCTGGGTGCTCAGGTGCATGATGTTCAAAACCCCCAGCTGGGGGATCGCCGCCATAAACATGGCGGGAATGATCGCAAAATACTTGGCGATATCGTTTGCAATGGAAAAGGTGGTGAGGGAGCCCCGGGTGATGAGCAGCTGCTTGCCGATCTCCACCACTTCCAGGATCTTGGTGGGGTCAGAGTCCAGGTCCACCATGTTGGCGGCTTCCTTGGCTGCGGTGGTGCCGGAGTTCATGGCCAGGCCCACATTCGCCTGGGCCAGGGCGGGGGCGTCGTTGGTGCCGTCGCCGGTCATGGCGACGATTTTTCCCTCGGCCTGCTCCTTTTTGATGACGCTGATCTTGTCTTCGGGTTTGCACTCGGCGATAAATCCGTCTACACCGGCCTCCTTGGCAATGGTGGCTGCGGTCAAGGGGTTGTCGCCGGTGCACATGATGGTTTTGATGCCAATGGCCCGCAGCCGTTCAAACCGCTCTGCCATGCCGGGTTTTACGGTGTCTTTCAGGTAGATAACGCCCAGGATCTGCTTGTTTTGGCAGACTACCAGGGGCGTGCCGCCCAGAGAAGATACCTTTTCCACATGGGTTTGCAGGTCGGCAGGGACCTGCCCGCCCTGGGCTTTCACATACTGCTCAATGGCGTCCGAGGCGCCTTTGCGAACCTTGGTGCCGTCGGGCAGGTCCACGCCGCTCATGCGGGTCTGGGC
>DVJG01000115.1 GCA_018710805.1 Candidatus Faecousia faecipullorum | reverse complement strand
CCGGCATTTATATTTTAATTTCCCTTGTGTCCCGCACATCTCAGATTTTGGAGGGATGTGCGGGAGGGATATTAAAACCAAATGAAAATATGAAGTTGTGAAAGCGCCGATTTATCAAGGGTTTTGCCAGGACACCCAACATTCTACGAAGTAGATTTTGAGTGCGGTGCGTCTGCCAATTCCGCCACACCGGCATTTATATTTTAATTCCCTGTGTCCCGCATATCTCTGATTTCGGAGGGATATGCGGGAGGGATATTAAAACCAAATGCTGTTATTCAGTTGAAAATATGCTGTAATACCAAGGGTCCTACAAAAACGCCTGTGAATGGACGAACAAGATTTTGAGTCCTCCTCGTCTACCATTCCAACACACCGGCATTTTGATACCCCATGTCTCCAAAATCCAGAGGGATATTTCAGAAAAATGATTGCAGTACAGCGGTAATTCCAGGTATAATATCAGCAGAAAGCATTTATTACGGTCCCTGTCATTGCACTGCACCGATTCAGCAACGATAGTATAGTACATTTTTCCGAAAAAAGCAAGGGAAATTTTTGCCGGGGGCGGCGTTTTGGTTAGTTTTCGGCTTTTGCTCTGACGTCGGTGAAGACCACGTATTTGTCGAAGAGGAATTCGGTGACGAAGTTTGTGAGCATGGTGAGGGCCAGGATCAGGTAGTCACTGACGTGCCCAGCGGCCAGGTTCCCCAGCACCGTGGATACAGGGGTAAAGACAGCATAGTAAAGCGCCACTTTCAGCATGGCAATGGGCACGTTGGCCGCCGACTGGAAGGTGAACTTCCGGTTGAAGGTAAAGTTCCACACCACCGAGGCAATCAGCGCAGGCAGATAGCAGGGCCAGTAGCCCAGGCTCCGTCCGAACAGCAAAGGCGGCAGCTCCTCCAGAGCGGTGAAAACCAGAACCTGAATGATCCCGGCGGAAATGGAAAAGAGGGTAAATTTAATGGCCTGAATCAGGCTCTCGTTTTTTTCCTTCATTGTTCAGCCTCCGAAATGTGATATTGCGTGATTCATTCTAACACAAGGAGACATTGGAATCAAGAACATTCTCAAAGGCTGGCAGTTTCTGAAAAAATATTGTTTCAACTTGTAACATTTCCCATGTCCCCGACGTGTTATGGGTGAAAGGCAAACAAAGGAGGGAAAAGCCAATGAACGAAGCCTTTTTATCAAAGATTATGGACCGCTATGGCGATGCGGTCTATCGGCTGGCCCTGTGTCGCCTGCAAAACAAGGCTGACGCAGAGGACGTGTATCAGGAAACCTTTTTGGCGCTGTTCCAGCAGAAGGACGCTGCCAAATGGGCGGATGAACGCCTGAAAGCCTGGCTTCTGCGGGTGGCCATGAACCAATGCGCTGATATCGGCCGCAGAAGAAAGAAACATACCTGCATGGACCTCACTGAACTTCCCGAATTTTCCGGGGACGACCCCTATGGCTACGTAGACCTGTGGGACGCCGTAAGCCATCTGCCGGAAAAGCTGCGGACCATTTTCCACCTCTTCTATGGGGAATCCTGCAAGACCCAGGAGATCGCAGGAATTTTGAACATCCCTGACTCCACGGTCCGGGTGTACTTAAACCGGGCGAGAACCATGCTGCGAAAGGAGCTATCCTAATGGAGAAAAAATATATGGATTTGAATGAAAATATCCGTGCCCCTCAGGAACTGAAAGATCGGGTCCTGCGAAAAGCCGCCCAAATGGAGCGTAAGGAAACGGGAAAGCCGGGCATTTACAGCCGCGGCTTCGGCCTCATGCCCAAGATTGCCGCCGCGGCGGCGGTGCTTCTTCTGGTGATCCCCCTGACCGCCTTTGCCGCCCATCAGCTCCTTTTAAAGGACCATCTGAAAGACATTGGCTTCCAGAACGAAGCGGCAGTGGACCAGCTCATTAATACCTACCCCACTGAGACGCAAACCGTGACAGAAGCCAGAGAAACTGGAGAAACCGGAGAAACCGTTCAGGAAACAGTGGTTTTGCCGGACCATTACAACGAGTATGCCTCTTACCATGTGGCAGAGGTGGTCTGTGACAGCCAATCACTGTATCTGGTTTCGGAAATAAAGCCCATGAGCGATGAATACTTCCTGGTTCCCATGGAGTTGGGTCTGAATGAGACTCTGCGCAACCTCTACCTGGATGAAATCGACAGGGAGGGCCTGGACCCCAGCATGACCATTGAGGACTACGTTGCTTCTCTGGGAAAGACCATCGTGATGGTCCGGACAACCTATTCCTGCAACGGCGCCGAGGTGGAAGGCGGCACGATTTCCCAGGCGACGCGTGACGGTACGGTGTACCAGTATTATCACGGGATCAACCCAGTCGGAACCCAGAACTTCACCCTGAACTGCACAGGAATAGCCCAGACGCCCGGCATGGCCCCGGAGGAATGGCAGGCACTGAGTGTTCCCTTTGATGTCCAGGTCCAGGATAAGAGCACCCGGACCTTTGTGAAGGAGTTTACAAACTTCCCGGACGAGGGACTTGGCATCACCATCGAGAAGGTGGTTGCGGAAGAGACGGAGCTTGGAACCTACTTCACCTTCACCTACACCCCAAAGGAATCCGGTTGGGAGCGCACCCCCTTTAGCGTTCTGGACGGAGATGGAAATTATCTGAGAAACCTGGCTGGCGGCGACTCAATGGCCCGGGATAACGGAGACGGAACCTTCAGCTTCACCTCTGCCGTCCAGGGTTTGACGAGCCTGGAGAATCTCCAATACCAGGTCATGGGACCGAATATGGACAAAATGGGACCGTATCCCTTCCCCAAGTAAACAAACCCTGCCATAAAAATACCAATCTGTAGGGGAGGGATTTATCCCTCCCTCCGGTATCGTACGTTACAGCGTTTCGTTTTACGGTATAAACGGGAGTTCTAGTTATCCATAAATTGTTACGGGAGGGTCAAGTCCCTTCCCTATCGTGAAACCGTTAAAAAATTGCCTGCCCCATAGGGCAGGCAATTTTCGTATGGTCTCTTACTTCGCAAACACGCGCTTGAGCTGGACAAACCGGGGCAGGCCGTCTTCCTTGACCATTCCGGTCTCGCCCTGGATGAGGGGCATGCAGTAGTCAATGAAGCCCTGGTTCACACCGTTGCCGGCCTCGTTGATCCACTCCAGAGGAACCTTCTTCTCGGTGTTGGCAACCAGGCTCAGGTCGAACAGTTCAGGCTCGCACTTGTAGCCGTTTTCGTCACGGGTGCACTTGAAGCCAACCATCTTGTCGGTCATGCCAGCCACGGCGGACTCAACCGCCACCTTGCCGGACATGAAGGACTCGGCGATGTCGGTGCCGGAGGCGCAGTGAGCGGCGCAGCGCTGCAGCAGGCTCAGCTCGATGGGACGGACCTTGCAGCCCAGCTCGGCCTTGATGACATCCGTCAGACGGGCAGCCAGACCGCCCAGCTGAGCATGGCCGAAGCCATCGGTGCCGGAGGTCTTGGCCTCGGAAACGAAGGTGCCGTCGGCGTAGTGGATGCCCTCGGACACGGCCACCAGGCAGTTCTTCTTCTCGCCATAGACCCGCTTGACGTCGGCGATGAACTGGTCCATGTCGAAGTCACGCTCGGGGAGGTAGATGAGGTCGGGACCGTCGTTCTTGGCGCAGGCCAGAGCGGCAGCGGCAGTCAGCCAGCCGGCGTGACGGCCCATGCACTCCACCACGGTGACCATGCCGGTGTCATAAACCTTGCTGTCCCGGGAGACTTCCATGAAGGAGGTGGCGATATACTTGGCGGCGGAAGCAAAACCGGGGCAGTGGTCGGTTCCGGCCAGGTCGTTGTCGATGGTCTTGGGCACGCCCATGACACGGCACTCATAGCCCACCTTGTTCATATACTTGGAGATCTTATTGCAGGTATCCATGGAGTCGTTGCCGCCGTTGTAGAAGAAGTAGCGGACATTGTACTTCTTGAAAATCTCCAGGATGCGCTTGTAGTCGGTGTCGTCCACATCGGGGTCGGCGATCTTATAACGGCAGGAGCCCAGAGCGGAGGAGGGGGTGTGGAGCATATTGGCGAGCTCAGCGGGATCTTCCTCGTCCATGATCATGAGCTGGTCGTTCAGAACGCCCTTGATGCCGTGGAAAGCACCGTAAACAGTGGTGATGTTGGGATTCTCGAGGCCGGTCTTAATGACGCCGTAGGCGGAGCAGTTGATGACGGAAGAGGGGCCGCCGGACTGGCCCACAATCAGGGAGCCGACTAAAGTTTTTTCGGACATGGGTAGTTACCTCCAATAAAATTTAGAAAATCCATAGTGGGTTTGGTGATTTTTCCACTAGGCCCACATTTATTTACAGTATATCACGAAAATAGGCGTTTGGCAAATATTATTATTGAAATTGGGAGAAAATGTGATATAATGAAAATGAAAAAATGCGAACCCCGTTCGCTATTTAGAAAGGATTGATTCCAATGGCTCTTGTTACTACAAAAGAGATGTTCCAGAAGGCCTATGACGGCGGCTACGCCATCGGTGCTTTCAACGTCAACAACATGGAGATCGTTCAGGGCATCACCGAAGCTGCCGGTGAGCTGAACTCCCCTGTCATTCTGCAGGTCTCCAAGGGCGCTCGTGCCTACGCCAACCACACCTACCTGGTGAAGCTGGTTGAGGCTGCCGTTGCTGAGAATCCCCAGATTCCCATCGCTCTGCACCTGGACCATGGCGACAGCTTCGAGCTGTGCAAGTCCTGCATCGACGGCGGTTTCACTTCCGTCATGATCGACGCCTCCTCCAAGCCCTTCGAGGAGAACATCGCCCTGACCCGTCAGGTCGTCGAGTACGCCCATGACCACGGTGTCGTGGTCGAGGCTGAGCTGGGCACCCTGGCCGGCGTTGAGGACGAGGTCGCTGTTGAGCACGGCAAGGAAAGCTACACCCGTCCCGAGGAAGTGGAAGAGTTCGTCTCCCGCACCGGCTGTGACTCCCTGGCCATCGCCATCGGCACTTCCCACGGCGCTTACAAGTTCAAGGCTTCCCAGTGCACCCGCAACGCCGACGGCATCTTGGTTCCCCCTCCGCTGCGTTTCGACGTTCTGCACGGCGTTATCGACCGTCTGCCCGGCTTCCCCATCGTGCTCCACGGCTCTTCTTCCGTTCCCCAGGAATTCGTGAAGATGGTCAATCAGTACGGCGGTCAGATGCCTGACGCCATCGGCATCCCCGAGGAGCAGCTCCGTGAGGCTGCCAAGCTGGCTGTCTGCAAGATCAACATCGACTCCGACATCCGTCTGGCTATGACCGGCAACATCCGCAAGTACTTTGCCGAGCATCCCGATCACTTCGACCCCCGTCAGTACCTGAAGCCCGCTCGTCAGGCTGTCAAGGAAATGGTCGCCCACAAGATCCAGTACGTCCTGGGTTCCGCCGGCAAGGCCTGAGAATATCCCTTTTCATGAAAAAGACCTCCCGATTTTCGGGAGGTCTTTTTTTAGACTGTCGAAAAACCCCTGCGGGCTTTTCCGCCAAGCTTTTGCAGTCTGCTGCGCGCATAATTAGTCCCCCTGTGGGGGACAAATTCCACACTTGCAGCCTGAGAAGTGTTTTCTGCCAGGTACATGCCCCGGCAGAAAACGGCTCGAACTTTATTTGCCGCCAACGGCGGCAAACTCTGCGAGGCTTTTTCCGCCCATTGTAGGGCTGCGCTCAGATTTCCTGCTTCTGGATAAATTCAAAAATCCGGTGCAGGTGTTCTTTTTTCTTAACCGGGTCCTTGGGGACGGCCATATAGTAGACCTCCCAATCGGGATAGTGGACAGCATACCACGTTTCAAAAGCCGTCATGATTTCCTGTACCTCTTCCTCCGAAGCCTTCGCAATTAACTCTGTGAAGTTATTCATGCCAATTCCTCCCAATAATATGATAACACGTTGTTAGCAAATAAATAGTTTTATAAGCTTACTTTATTATAGCGAAATGAATGTATTATTTCAACAACAAAGTAAGTATACTGATATAAAAGACTAACGAGGTGTTATTATGCCAAAGATTAAAATTCAAACAGGGATTCGGTTTGACCCGGAATTATGGTACAAAATCACCCAGGTTGCCCAGGATAACAAGCGCTCCTTCAACGCCCAGATGGAATATCTGGCCCAGGAGTGCGTGAAGGAATACGAAAAGACCAACGGCCCCATCCCCGTGGACGACGAAAAGCTGTACGGCAAATAATCCGCCCCACCCTTCCGAAGGAAGGGTGGCTTTTGCTTCCCCGCAATTTCTACAAAACGCCATCGTGAAAATACGCTGTTTTGTTGACAATGCCCACGAAACAGGCTATACTGAAAATGGAATTTTCCAACATATTTTTTAGAAACGGAGGCAATGTTATGAATCGTTTGGAAGGAAAAGTTGCCGTTATCACAGGTGGCAACTCCGGCGTGGGCGCGGCCACTGCCAAGCTCTTTGCCGCAGAAGGAGCCACCGTTGTCATCACCGCCCGCAGAGAGGCTGCCCTGACTGCCGTTGCCAAAGAGATCACCGAGGCCGGAGGAAAGGTCATGGCTGTCTCCACGGATATCTCCAAAAAGGGCGACCCGGAAAAGCTCATGGACACGGTCATGGATGTGTTCGGCCACATCGACATCCTCATTAACAATGCAGGCATTCTGGAAGAGGGCCTGAAGCCCATAGACCGGTTTTCTGACGAGGACCTGGACCGCATTGTGGAGACAAACCAAAAGGGCACCATGCGCGTCCTGCGGGCTGCTACGTCCAGAATGCAGCCAGGGGCATCCATTGTAAACGTGGCTTCCATTGCCGGCGCCAAGGGCTGCGGCGGGGCTGCCTATGTGTCCTCCAAGGCCGCCATTATCGGCATCACCCGTCACACGGCGCTTCGTTTCCAGGTCCAGGGCATCCGCTGCAACGCCATCTGCCCCGGCACCATTGTGACCCCCATGGTCATGGGCGCCAATTCCGCAAACCTGGACCCGGACATGATGGGCGCCATGGCGCTGCACTCCAACCTGAAAACCCAGCCCTGTATGCCTCAGGACGTGGCAAACATTCTCCTGTTCCTGGCCAGCGACGAATCCAGAGCGATCACCGGACAGATTATCAACACCGATTTTGGATGCTTCCTGTAAGCTATCTGCGAAGCGCTTATAAAAAAGAGGATGCGGAATTTACATTCCGCATCCTTTCAGCTTATGATAAGCCTCGCAGAGTTTGCCGCCGCAGGCGGCAAATAAAGTGAAAACCGTTTTCTGCCGGGGCGTGTACCTGGCAGAAAACACTTCTCAGGCTCCAAGTGTGCGAGTTGTGCGCCACAGCGCACAAGGAGTGCGCGCAGGAGACTGCAAAAAACCTGTCAAAAAGCCCCGCAGCGGATTTTTGACAGTCTAAAAGGATGCGGAATTTACATTCCGCATCCTTTTTCTTATGGTGTTTTCGCTTCCCATCCGGCGTAGAGGGTCATATCACTTTGAATGGTACCCTCTTCCACATTCCAGGGTTCCTCGCAGGCGTAGTCGATATACCATCCGGTAAAGCTGTAGCCCTCCCGGGTGGGCGGTTCCGGCAATTCCAGGTGTTCCCCGTACATCTGATTCTGAGGAGCCACGTCGGTGCCGCCCTTGCTGTCAAAGGTAATGGTGAAGCCGGGGTTCCGCATTTCAAAGGCCAGCACCACTACGATGACAACGAGGCACGCAATGATAATCCGGTCCAAAGCCTTTACGGAGATTTTCACATTCCGGTACAGGCCGCGAAACTGCGGTTTCTTGGGTTCCTGCTGGTTTTCTTCCATTACTTCTTGACCAGGTACTTCCGCATATCCAGAGCGCAGGCGCAGAGGATGATGGCGCCCTTGATGATGTACATGCTGGAGGAGTCAACGCCCAGCATGGTCAGAGCCACGAAGATCAGACGCAGGACGAACACGCCCATGATGATGCCGCTGATCTTACCAGTACCACCGACGAAAGACACGCCGCCGATGACACAGGCTGCGATGGCGTCACACTCGGCGTTGAGGCCGGTGCTGGCGGCAACGGAACCGCTGCGGACGCCTTCCACAAAGCCGGCGTAGCCGTACATGGCGCCAGCCAGGGTGTGGACCAGCATGGTGGTCAGGAACACGTTGACGCCGGAAACCTTGGCAGCTTCGGCATTGGAGCCCACGGCGAACATATTCTTACCGAAAGCGGTCTTGTTCCAAATGAACCACATGAGAGCGGTGAGCAGCACAGCGTACAGCACATACCAGGGAATGGCCACGTTGCCCAGACGGAACATGGTGCCGCCTACAAAGCTCTTATAGGGAGCGCTCAGGCCGGAGATGGGCTGACCATTGTTGCCGTTGAGGGTAAAGAACCACAGGATGATGCCGTAGGTAATCAGCTGAGTGGACAGGGTGACGATGAAGGGGTGCAGGCTGAACTTTGCCACGAAGAAGCCGTTCACCAGGCCGATGATGGCGCCGATGGCGATTACAGCCAGCATGGTCAGAGCAATCCACCACCAGGTGACCTCGGGCAGATTCTTAAACATCTTGTTGGCGAAATCAGACTTCTGCAGGAACACGCCAGCCACGGCGGCGGTCAGGCCGACCACACGTCCGGCGGAAAGGTCGGTACCCGTCAGAACGATACATCCGGCGATGCCCAGAGCCAGAGGCAGGTAGGCAGCCACCTGGGTGATGAGGTTTGCCAGGGAGCCCAGGGTCAGGAAGTTCTCCCGCATGATGGCGGTGTAGATGACAAAGATTGCCATCAGGATGTACAGAGCGTTATTCAGAATTCCGTCGGTCCAATAGCGCTTCTTGTCTTTGGAATCCATCTGCTTGTAAGCAGCGGCGGTGCGCTGGAGTTTTTCAACAGGACTTGTCATAAATATCTACCTCCTCAAACATATTTTGCGGCCAGGGTCATGATTTCTTCCTGGGTCGTGTTGCTGGCATCCACTTCGCCAGCCACGCGGCCGCCGGACATGACAACGATCCGGTCACAGACGCCCAGCAGTTCCGGCATTTCCGAGGAAACCATGAGAACGGTTTTGCCATTGTTTGCAAGATTCAGAATCAGCTGGTAGATTTCGTACTTGGCGCCCACGTCGATACCACGGGTGGGCTCGTCCAACAGGAGCACCTCCGGGTCTGTCAGCAGCCAGCGGCCGATGATGACCTTCTGCTGGTTGCCGCCGGACAGGCTGCGGATTTTCGTCTCCTGGGAGGGCGTTTTGGTGTGCATGGCGTCAATGTAGCGCTGGGTATCCTCCCGCTGGGATTTTTCGCTCAGATAGATGCCCAGGTGCTCATGGCGCTTGAGGCTGGAGATAACCGTGTTCTCCCGGATGTTCAGCACGCCGAAAATACCTGTGGCCCGGCGCTCTTCCGTCAGCATGGCGAAGCCGTTTTTGATAGACTCCTTGGCGTTGCGGTTGAGGCAGGGTTTGCCGTCCAGGAAAATTTCGCCGGATTTGCGGGTGCGGATGCCGAAGATGCTCTCCAGCGTCTCGGTACGGCCGGAGGAGTCCAGACCGGCCAGACCCACAATTTCACCCCGGCGGGCCGTGAAGGACACATCCCGCACCTGGTTATACAGGCCGGTAATGTTCTTGACCTCCAGGTACACATCGCCGGGCTTATTGGTCTTGGGCGGGAACTGGTTCGTAAGTTCACGGCCCACCATCAGGCGGATAATGTCACCCACCTGCAGCTTTTCCGCAGGCTCCGTGGCCACCCACTGGCCGTCGCGCATGACGGTGATGTAGTCGGAAATACGCTTGATTTCCGCCATCTTGTGGGAGATGTAGATAATGCCCACGCCGCGATCCCGGAGCATATTGATGATTTGGAACAGGTGCTCCACTTCCTCCTCAGTCAGAGACGAGGTGGGCTCGTCAAACACAATGACCTTGGAGTTATAGGAGACAGCCTTGGCAATTTCCACCATCTGCCGCTGGGATACAGGCATGGTGCTCATAATCCGGCGGGGGTCAACCTTAATGCCCAGTTCCTCAAAAATGGCGGTGGTATCGTTGTACATCTTCCGCTCGTTGACGGCGATGCCGCCAATCATGGGGTATCTGCCCAGCCAGATGTTGTCCATAACGCTGCGCTTGAGGGCCTGGTTCAGCTCCTGGTGCACCATGGCAACGCCGTTGTCCAGGGCCTCACGGCTGCTCTTGAAATTGATCTCTTTGCCGTCCAGGTAGATCTGTCCGCCGT
>DVJG01000114.1 GCA_018710805.1 Candidatus Faecousia faecipullorum | reverse complement strand
TCTTGTACAGGGCGGGGGCGGCGAACATCAGGATCAGCGTGGGGATACCCACCACATAATCGGCGGCGTTGGCCGAGGCGATGGTGGTCTTGCTGGCCTCCAGGCCCACGGCGATAGCGGTCAGGTTGGAGCTGCCGCCGGTGTAGGTGCCCACGAACATGCCGGCTACCTTCCAGCCTTCGTCGATCTTGCCGGCGAACAGGACGCCGAACACCAGGGCCGCCACACAGACGCTGAATATGGCCGACACCAGCGCAATCACAGGCTCTTTGGACAGCTTGCGCATCTGTTTCAGGTCCAGGCTCAGCAGGCAGATGGAAACGGACAGCGGCACGCAGTAGCTGCTGATGGCATCGTAGGTAGCGCTGGAGGTGGGCACGATCCGCAGGTTGGACATCACGATGCCCATGACGATAACCGTCAGGGCCGGGCCCAGCGTTTTGAACGCCTTGAACCGCTGCAGCCAGAACCCCAGAGCGACTGTGGCGAACATGATGAACAGGAGCGCGCCTTCGGAGGAGAAAATCGTATTCGGCATAATGTACCTCTCTCTGCGGGGGTCCGCTTAAAAATCAATGTCGATGCCAAGGCCCGGCTTGTCGGACAGTGTGTAGACACCGCCGTTCACGGCAAAACCGCCGGGCATGCCCATCTCGGGGTCCACGGCGTACATAAAGCTGTCGCAGTCCGCCTCGGTGATGTTTTGCTTGGCAGCGACCAGACTCACACCGGCGGCAATGGCTACCTTGGTCTCCAGCATGCAGCCCACCATGCACTGTACATGGTTCGCCTCGGCAATGGCGTTGATCTTTTCCGCCGGGTACAGGCCGCCGCACTTCATCAGCTTGATGTTGATGATGTCCGCGGCATCGATCTTGCAGGCTTTCGCTGCGTCAATGGGAGAGTGAACTGACTCGTCCAGCATGACCTTCAGGTCCACCTTGGAACGCACAAACCGCATGCCGTCCAGGTCCCAGCTGGGCAGGCACTGTTCCACCGCTTCCACGCCCATCTGCTCAAAGGCTTTCAGGGTGCGCACCGCATCGCTGACCGTGTAGCCCTGGTTGGCGTCCACACGCAGGCGGATGTTGGGGCCCACGGCCTGGCGGATCAGGGTCAACGCCTGGATGTCCTGGGCCGGGTTGATGCCCGCTTTGATTTTCAGGATGGTGAAACCGTCCTTCTCCACCCGTTCACGGGCTTCGGCGGCCATAGCTTCCGGCGTGTCGATACCTACCGTCATGTCGGTGACGATCTGGTTCACGCTGCCGCCCAGCACCTTATACAGAGGCTGGCCCATCAGCTTGCCCTTGATGTCGTACAGGGCAATATCCACCGCGGCCTTTGCCGAGGTGTTGCCTGACAGCAGGCGGTCCATCATGCAATGGATGCCCTCAATATCCAACGGGTCCATGCCGATCAGTCCGGTGCGGAACAGCTTCAGCGCTTCCAGCACGGTGGCGGTGCTCTCGCCGGTCACCGGCTCAAAGGGAGCAGCCTCACCGATGCCCCACAGGCCTTCGTCGGTGGTGATCTTCACCAGCACGTTCACCGAATGGTCCTGTACCGCAAAGGCAATACGGAAGGGCTTTTTCATAGGGATGTGAATGGTTTCCACCTTTACATCTGTGATTTTCATGGGATACCTCCTGCACAGTAAAATTTTATACAATTTTACTATTTCTAAAAATCATCGTCAAGGGTTTTCTGTTTTTTTCACTTTTTTGAATGGATTTTGGAGGAAGTAGTGGAAATGTGTTTAATTTTTGGAGTAAAAATTTTATAAATAGTAAAAACTTTCCCACTTATTTACGCACAGGCTGTTTTGTGATATACTGTAAATGAAATCTTTACAGAAAAGCAGGAGGTCCTATGCTGGGCGAACAGGTACGAAATATTCGGAAAAAGCGGGGCATCACCCTCAAGGAACTGGCCGAAAAGACCGGCCTGTCCATCGGGTATATCTCCCAGATTGAGCGCAACCTCACCGACCCGTCCCTGTCCACCCTGCGCAAACTCAGCGCCGCCCTGGACATCCCCACCTATCTGTTTATGGGAGGCGAGAGCAGCACCGGCCTGACGACCCGTCAGGCGGATATGATGATCCTCTCCCAGCCCAATTCCAATATACGGTATCATCTGCTTACACCCATGCCCAACGGAGATTTTGTACCTCAGTCGTTGGTCATACGCTTTGAACTGGAGCCCCACTGCAAGGACGGCGACCTGCCGGTGATCCATCCCAGTGAGGAAATCCTGCTGCTGGAACAAGGGCAGCTGGATGTACTGGTGGAGTCCGAGACCATCCGCCTGAACGCCGGAGACACCACGGTGGTGCAGTCCAACCTGCCCCACATCGTTTCCAATCCCGGGGATACCACAGCGGTGGGGCTGGCGGTGTTCACTCCGGCCATTTGGTTTCCCAACAACCGGCGCACCCTCAACCGCGGTGGCGAAACCTAAATCTTCGCATAGGAATACCAAAAAGAAAGTACAGCCAATTGCCTGTACTTCAGACTGTCGAAAAAGGTCACCGGAAGGTGGCCTTTTTCTCGTAAATGGGAAGAAAATGAGATGAATAGTGTAGTTGCATTGCCGGGGCTGAAAGAGTGCATTTGGTAAGCATTGATATCTTCTTCCCAGTAGGTAAGTGTTACTTGGGGGGAGAGTATGAGAGGGGGGGAAGTAGCGCACCGTGCTTCAT
>DVJG01000113.1 GCA_018710805.1 Candidatus Faecousia faecipullorum | reverse complement strand
TTTCAAAACCCAGCTTGCTGTCCGAGAACGGGCTTACAACAATTTCCCCATGCGTCCTCTCGCCTGGCGCTCCCCGAAACAGGTCTTATTTGCTTTTCCCAATCTGTAACACATCATTGACAAACCTACATGAGAATAAATTTGCGTTTCCTGGACAATCTGGGCCCCCAAATCCAACGGGTTTTGGAGGCCCAGATTGTCAAAAAAGCCTCGCAGAGTTTGCCGCTAGGGGCGGCAAATAAAGTCCGAAAAATTTTCCGCCGGGGCGCGTACCTGGCGGAAAATACATCTCAGACTGCAAGTGTGGAATTTGTCCCCCATCGGGGGACAAATTATGCGCGCAGCAGGCTGCCAAAGTTTGTCGGAAAAGCCCGAAGGGGTTTTCCGACAGTCTCAGCCCCCAAACCCGTTGGGTTTGGGGGCCAGCTGTTATGCAGTCAGAAATGCCAGCAGAGCCAGGGTAACCGGCAGAGTGCACACGAGCATATTCAGGATTTCGGTTTTATTCATAAAGGTTACCTCCTGCTATAAAATGGTTGGTTTTCTCAGGAAAACAGGTTCTGATACTGGGAATTCAGAAGATCGGAGAATACGGAAGCGTCAATGGTAAACTCCGGTGTACCCATGTAGCCGGGTGCAACTTCGTATTCATCGAAGGGAATCACCAGGTTGCCGTTGGTATCAAAGTAGAAGTTGTGCTCGGCGCCCAGATCGATGAAGTCCTGGCCCATGTCGCTGTCCTCGGTCCAGTAGACCAGGCTGGAATCCTCAGCCATCCGCTGCTTCATCTGTGCCAGAATGTCCTGGCGCAGGACTTCTGCATAGCTGTCATCGGAGAACAGCTGTCCCAGGGTGACAACTTCGTTGGTGCTGCGGTCCACATTGTAGTAGTGGTAGGTCACCATGCCGCTGCCGGTGGCGTTGAATACCCGCAGCTTCAGGGTAAACCAGTTGTCGGTTTCCGTGATAACTTCGTAGTCCACGGACAAAGAGGTGTGGCCTTCCTCGCCAATGGCGTCTGCATCGGCATAGAACCGATTGACCAGCTCTTCGGTCAGCGCGTCAACGTCCTTATTAATGGCAGCGCCGGCATCGCCTAGGGAAGTTTCGTCCACATTGGGAACTTCCACGTTCATATCATGGTTGCCGTCGTTATAGTCATAGTTGCGGATGGTAACAACCTTCACAATGGCGCCGATTACCGGCACATCCGACAGGGCCTCGGCATAGGCCACGCTGACATTGGGCATAACCACCAGCAGGGCCAGAGCCAGACTGGCAGCCACGGCGGCCACCCGGGGCAGCATCCGGAAGCGGACAACCTTCTCCTTCCGAGGCGGAAGATTGGACAGAACCTCTTCAATTCTCTGGGCAGTGTGCTCCGGAATGGGCTGCTGTTCTTTTTTTGCCAGATCGAAAATCATGTCATCAAACTGTTTCACGGTAAAAGTCCTCCTTGTTCAGCGCGTTTTTCAGCATGTTTCTAGCCCGGGATAGCTGGGTTTTCGCGGCCGTCACCGTTTGACCGGTGATGTCTGCGATTTCCTGCAGGGACAGGTTTTCATAATAGTACAGAATGACAATGGCGCGGTAGGGCTGGCGGAGTTGGGATACCGCCTGACGCAGAACCAGCTTCGTGTTGACATCCTGGTAGGAAAATCCATCATCGAGGTCGTATTGTTCCTCAATATCCACGGTGGGTCGTTTGCTGCGAAGGGATTCCAGGCACACATTGTGCAGAATTTTCAGCAGCCAGGCTTTAAAGGTACCTTCGTTTTTCAGCTGTGAAAGATTGGTGTATGCCCGCATAATGGTATCGGAAATGGCATCCTCGGCATCGTGCTGATTATGCAGAATTCCGTACGCCAAGGCATACATGGAGCCTTCACAGGCTCGGATTCTTTCACAAAAATCATTGGTTGTGATCACATAGCATTCCTCCACAATTATGCAGGGATAATTGATAAGGGCGGCAGCGGTGCATCCTGGGGAAAACCCCGATTTTTTCCCAGAGGAGCCGGGGCTGTTTGCTTATCTGTTATTTAGATGCAGCAGCGCGGAAAAAGGTTACAGATATTTCGACAAAAAAAGATTTTTTTGCAGTCCCGCCACAGCCTGTACGTCATGGGTCGCACCGCTTTTTGGTTTTCCCCGACGGTTGACAGTCCTGGTTCCAAATGGTAAACTATAAAGATATGGAAGGGAGGCGGCACTGTGGAGAAGAGATGTCTCAGCGGAAATGCGCTGAAAATTCTTGCCATGATCTTCATGACCTGCGACCACGTGGCAGTGGAGCTTCTGCCGGATTGGGATTTTCTTCGCATCATCGGCCGCCTTGCCATGCCAATTTACGCCTACATGATTGCGGAAGGCTGCCGATTCACCCATGACCGGAAAAAATATCTTTGGCGTCTTTCGTCTCTGGCCCTTCTTTGCCAGGTGGTCTACTTCTATGCCGTGGGCTCCCTGTATCAGTGCATTCTCGTGACCTTCTCCCTGTCAGTGTGTCTCATCTGGGCATTGGAGACGAGCCCCAAGAGCTGGGGCCTCCTGGTTTTTCTTGCCTCGGCATTTCTTTGCGAAGGGCTTCCTGTCCTGTTAAAAGGAACGGACTTTGCCGTTGACTACGGCATTGTGGGCGTATGTCTGCCGGCGTTGGTGTATTTTGGAAGAACAAGGGAAGAGAAGCTCTTGGGCTTTACTGTGGGGCTCGTTTTACTGGCCCTGCAATATGGGGGCATTCAATGGTTCGGCCTTGGAGCTGTGCCTCTGCTGATGCTCTACAGCGGTGAGCGGGGGAAATTGTCCATTGGCAGGCTTTTCTATTTCTATTATCCGGCTCACCTGGTGGTCATCTATGGTCTGAGCCTGCTGCTTTAAACGGAGGAGAATCATGGACTTTAAAGTATTGGCCGTGGGCGACGTGGTAGGCAATCCCGGTCTGGAACGGATTCGCCGCAGTCTGCGGAAGTTAAAGCGGCAATGCGGCGCGGATTTCGTCATTGTCAACGGGGAAAACGCCGCCGTGGTGGGCATCACCCCCAGCCAGGC
>DVJG01000112.1 GCA_018710805.1 Candidatus Faecousia faecipullorum | reverse complement strand
GTGGTCCACGAAAGGCAAAATCGTGGAACCGTAGAACAGCAGCCCTTCGCCCTCGCCGGAATGGGTCACATAGGACAGCTGGTGCGGTGAAATGCCCAACTGTTTGGCGAGAATCTGTCGGTCACCGCCCGCCTGGTTGAGCATATACACGAAGTCGGAGTTCTCGAAGATGTTCTCTACCTCGCGGGACGCAAGAAGATCTTTCACGTTCTGAGTAATCTGATTGTGATTAGCGAATGGCTTTTTATCCATTCCTCTGGAGCTTTCGCCCATTTTCAGCGGCGTGTCCATTCACGCCCAGCATAGCATATCTTTTTGCCACGGGTTTCCCCGTATCGGCTGGCAACGCGGCCTCGTGGAAACATTATATTCTCCTAATCATGGAGGTTCAGTTTCTATGCGTTGCGTGTGACCGGCTTTTTGTGTCCGGCCTTCCACTCGGATCAGGGCGCTGCCCCCTTCCCGATTTCTTCCGCGTTCATACTCCTGGCCTACACGCCGATCTCGGCCAGGACGGCAAAATTTGTTCCGCAAGCGTTTCCCGGAACAAATTCATTTACCTGTAGGGATTCCTCCCCATTTACGAAAACGCTTCCAGATCTCTACCGTATAAGCGGCGGTCTGTTCCTCTTTTAAGAGCAGGTGCATCTCGTCGATGTAGTAGCGGGTGGACTTGTGGGCCGCCCGGTTGATGGTGACACGGTTCCAGACCTGATCCTGAACAACCAGCATCCCGATTTTCTTGAGCTGTTTGCCCAATTCCTTGATGTCGTAACAGACGATGCGGTTATGCACATTGACGTTGGACCTGTGATTGAACACATTCAAAGAACCCGTGACGTAGATTTCCAGCGCCGTGGCGATGTACTGGGCCTCCTTCTCGTCCTGCGCCCGCAGCAGGTCGTACAAATCCTCCAGAATCGGCATATTCTCCGGCCTGGGGTCGTTGAGATAGTTCTGGTAGACCAGCCGCACACAGCGGTCGATGATGGTTTTCTGCACCGGCTGCAAACCTTCCTTACCGCCCACAATCAGCTCGCACAGCGACAAAATAAAATCGGACTTGAGGGACAGCGGGCTTTCATCGTCCGAATAGTCCAGGTTCAAGTCCATCGGGTTGATATAGTTGGTGGAAGTGGGCGAAATCTTAATGACCTGCCCGTGCAGACGTTCCACCAGCGGGGCGTACTCGGCCTCCGGGTCACAGATGATGACATCATCGCTGGTGAGCAGGAAACAGTTGGCAATCTCGCGCTTGGCCGAAAAACTTTTGCCGGAACCGGGCGTGCCCAGAATCAGGCCGTTGGGGTTCTTCAGCAGCTTGCGATCCACCATGATGAGGTTGTTGGAAAGAGCATTGATGCCGTAGTACAGCGCCTCGCGGCCTGACTGGAACAGCTCCTGGGTGGTGAACGGCACGAAGATGGCCGTGGAACTGGTAGTCAGCCCACGCTGAATTTCCACCTGGTTCAGCCCCAACGGCAGGCTGCTCATCAAGCCTTCCTCTTGCTGGAAGTCCAGCCGCACCAGCTGGCAGTTGTGCTTCTGGGCGATGGAGCTGGCCTGGAAGATGTTGTTGTCCAGCTGGCGGGGGGTATCCGCTGTGTTCAGCACCAGAAACGTCACCAGGAACATCCGCTCATTGCGGGATTGCAGGTCCTGCAACAGCTTCTTGGCCTCGTTGCCGTAAGTTGCCAGATCGGACGGGATTATATCCATGTCATATCCGGCGCGGACAGCCTTTTTCTGTTCCTCGATTTTGCTGCGGTCCAGGTCGGTGATTTTCCGTTTCACCGTCTTGATGGCCTTCACCTGGTCCACCGACTGGATGTGCAGGTTCACGATCAGGCTGCTTTCCATGTCCAGAAAATCCGCCAGCATCCGGTCATTCAGCTCCGGCGCGAGGATTTGGACGAAAGAGACAGCCCCGAACTTTTTCCCCATGCAGAAGGTCTTGCCATTGGGGAAGGAGAAAGAGCTGGGCGCAATAAAGTCTTTGGTGGAGAGGCCGGAAGGGGCCAGCCAGTCCCAGGAGAATTGAAACGGTTCCTGTCCGTCCATGTGGAAAATCTGATGCAGCACCCGCAGGCGCTCCTTTCCGTTTAACGGTTCCACCACCACGCCCAGCCGCTTGAAGTTGTTTATCACATCCGTCTCAATGCGTTCCAGACGGGGCTTTGCCGCCTTCAGGCTGGCCGCCTCAATCCCGAAAGTCAGGTACTTGGTCTTGATAAGGCCGTTGTTGCCCTTGGCAAGCTGGTTTTGCAGCATTTCCGTGTACTCGGCCCGGATGCTGTCAAATTCATCGCCCTGGGGCGGGATGTTGATGCTATTCGCATAGCTGTCCCGGCTGGCGGTCAGGTTGAGGAAGGAAAGCTGAAATTTGATGGAGCTGTCGAAGTAGTTGAGGAAGTCGCACCAGCCCTCAAAGATGGCGGTTTTATCCTCATTCTGCGAAAGCTGGTAGTTAATGTCCTGGTACTGGACCGTCTTGGTGTAAAAGGTATCGGTGACACGGCAGATGCCGTCCGGGAAGATCCGCTGATAAGGGATGCTGTCCTGCGCCGAAAGCTGCTTTTTATCGGTCTGGTTCGCCCTGGCGATGGCGGCCTCGACCTGCTTTCTCTCGGTGCGGGTCAGTTTTCGCTTTTCCGTTGACAATGTGATACACCTCCCTGTCTAACTGGTTCTGCCGCATGACAACGGCGTAAAAGTTCTTGGTTTTATAGGGCCGCTGCCGGGGCCGCAGGAAACATACCCGGATCATGTTGCGGAGTATCTTTTCCAGCGGCTGGCCGTTCTTCTCGTACATCGCCAGCAGGAAAAACGGCAGCATGAGGATGACCATGCACATGGCCGCTGTGCTGGTCCCCACAGGCCCTTTGAGCAGAAAGAAAAGCGGCACGCCGAGAAGCGCCCCGCTCCCGAAGCAGACAAGCTGCCTCTTGGTGAGATTGAACATGACCTTCGTTTTTACTTTGGTCAGGTCTTTTGGTACTGGTACATAAGCCATTTAGAAACCTCCCTCCCGATTTAGTGCGCCGAGAAAATACTCTTGGCGAGGCTTCCAGTTTTGAACAGGGTAAAACACAGCAGCACCGTATAGCCCACACAGCTCCAAATCGCACCGATGATGTCATCATCCAGGGCGATATTCTCCACCAGGACCGCATAGATGCCCACGCAGACAATAATGAGAAATGCCTGAAAGCCCAGGGCCATCAGGGAGCGCAGGTAATTCTGGCCCATGCCGCCCCATTCCCGTCCCATCATAGCCGCCATCGGGATGGGAGCCACAGAGGTCACGAGGTAGATTTCCACCATCCGGCCATAAATGACGATGAATATGCAGATGGTGAGCGCCCACATGGTAATGCCCACAAACAGAGATTGGAACCACAGGCCGAACAGCGGCCCCAGCTCCATCTCCATCAGGCGACTCTCCATGTCGGTGATAACGGAGCTGATGTCGATGCTGGCATCCGAAATGATAACGCCGGATGCCTGATTGACAACGCCCTGTGCCACATCAAACACACCCATGACGATGTTCCAGGTATTGGTGACAATCAGGATGGCGCAGGCCGTTTTGAAAATCCACTTGAAAAAGACCGCTGTTTCGATCTCGTGGAAGTTATTCTTATCGGTGATGATCTGGATCAATTCCAGCGTCATGACAAACGCTAAAATCACTCCGGCGATGGGGACAATGACCGTCTCCGAAAGGTTGTGGATCATGTTATAGATGCTGCCATTCCAGCCCTGGGGGGTCATACCCACCTGGCCGGAGATTTCAGCCACCTTCTGGTTGACGGAATCGAACATCCCGGACAGGTTGCTCGTGATACCGCCCACCAGAAGCTCCTTGAGCCATTCGGTTATGGCATCCCACAGAAAATCCATAGGGGTTTACCCTCCTTTCTGCCCCTCCCGCATAGGACGGGAGGGGCTGGGGTTTTGGGGTGACAGATTAGCCGAAAAGCCCGGTGAGCTGCGGAACAAGCAGCATACCGATCAGGGCAACGCCGCCGCCAGCCATGAGCTGTTTCATACCCTGGCTTTTTGCACCAGGGTTGTCGTTGCCGTAACCTTCCAGAAGGTTAATCACGCCCCAGATACCAAGGCCAGCGCCCAGGGCAATCACGAGAGT
>DVJG01000111.1 GCA_018710805.1 Candidatus Faecousia faecipullorum | reverse complement strand
GTAGCTCAAATTATCTGCCTTGACAAAGGGCGCTAAGTAAGTATCGAAGGAGGAGAACGCCTGGGCGCCGGCCCATTCGTTCTGCATAATGCCCAGGAAATTCACCATCTGGTTGCAGAGAGAAGCCAGGTGCTTGGCGGGGGCTGAGGTGATCTTTCCTGTGACGCCGCCCAGTCCCTCCTGAATCAGCTGGCGCAGAGACCATCCGGCGCAGTAGCCTGTCAGCATGGACATATCATGAATATGAATGTCACAGTTTTTATGGGCACTGGCAATCTCATCGTCGTAAATCTCGCTGAGCCAGTAGTTGGCGGTGATGGCACCGGAGTTGGACAGAATCAGGCCGCCTACGGAGTAAGTAACCGTGGAATTTTCCTTCACCCGCCAGTCCTGGACCTTCAGATAGCTGTCAACCAGCGCCTTGTAGTCCAGGAAGGTGGACTTCATGTTCCGCAGCTTTTCCCGCTGGCGGCGGTAGAGAATGTAGGCCTTGGCCACATCGTCATAGCCCGCCCGGATGAGCACGGACTCCACGCTGTCCTGAATGTCCTCCACGGCAATCTTCCCGTCTTTTACCTTGGGGCCAAAGTCGGCGGTGACCTTCAGAGCCAGAAAATCGATGATGTCGTCCGTATACTGCTTTTCCTTGGCGTCGAAGGCCTTTCGGATCGCCGTGGCAATTTTCTGCAGGTCAAAGGACACGACCTTATCGTTTCGTTTCACTACTTGATACATAAGCCTCTCCTCTTTCTTAAACGCCCCGAAGCGCAGCTGCGGGGATAAATTTTTGTACGGTTTTCAGGCAGGCTTCCATTTTCTCCCGGCTGGCAGCGTGGAGCCCCGGCACGAGAATATCTCCGGAGTCCACAAAGCCCTGGAGATAATACTGCTTCGCCCCTGTAAGCCACTGCCCTATGGCGGCAAAATCCTCCGGTTCGTGAAGCTCATCCACCACGGTGGTGCGGAATTCACAGGGTATTTTCCCCGCAAGGAGTATCTGCGCGCTTTGCTCCACCTTCGGGAGCCACCCGGAAACGCCGCAGGTCATTTCGTACTTTTCCCGGCTGTTTTTGATGTCCATGGCAACGCAGTCTGCAAGACCCGCTTCCAGTATTTCCCGGAGGCGTTCCGGGAATGCCCCGTTGGTATCCAATTTCACAAGATACCCCAGGTCCTTGATGCGCCGGAGAAAATCCACGGTATCCGGACTGCACAGGGGCTCTCCCCCTGTGACGGTCACGCCCTCAAGAAGTCCCCGCCGCTTTTCCAAAAAGTCAAATACTTCCCCTTCGTCCATTCTTGCCTGCCCCAAAACCAGAGGGGTGTTGTGACAGAAGGGGCAGCGGAAATTACACCCCGACAGGAACACCGTGCAGGCAACTCGCCCGGGAAAGTCCAGAAGCGTCAGCTTCTGCAGTCCGCCGATAACCATGACACCGCCTCCCAAATTCCACACAAATCAAATATATTGTGTTTATATTTTATGTAAAGCACAATATATAGTGTCTGTACAGCTAACGATACACCCTTGCAGCGCATTTGTCAATAGAGAATTTGTAAACTTCTGTCGTTTGGAATCTCTGAAGGTCATAAAAATAGCGGTATGCTTCCGGCTGGAAGCATACCGCCGCAGTTAATTTTTTACAGGATTTCCACCCTTCCGTCCGGATAGACCCGGAGCCGATCGCCGGTTTTCACGGTGTTCAGGAACTCTTCCCCCAGACAGTCTACGGTTGGCAGAGGCCGGTCCGTCCACACATCGGAGAGGATGGCCCCGGCGGCTGCCAGGGAGTCGATGTGGTTGGCAAACAGCAGGCAGGCCGGAGACCGCTCCATGGCGTGGGCGCAGTAGAGCACCATGCCGCCGGTTGTGGAGCCGATGGTCTGGGGCAGGCACAGCGCCGTACCCGCCATGGGCTTCTGATACAAATCGGGGTTGTTCTGGTCGCCGCATTTTGCGGTTTTGTCGCCGAACATCAGGCTCTTCTGGAAGGAAGCCAGCGTGTTGAAGCCGCCATGGGATACCAGTGCTACCGCTTCCGCCGTCCCCGGAACCACGGCTCTTCCCTGAAATGTTTTCATTGCCTGTCACCTCCCGTGATGATGTCCAGAATCTCGGACGAAGTGTAGTATCGTCCGGTGGTATAGGTTCGCAGCTTATTGGAATTCGTAATAACGGGCATTTTCCCGGCCAGGGGATTGTTCATATACATCAGCGGGCAGATATAGCTCAGCACCACCCCGGTATTTTTCAGGGTTTCCGCCTCCGGCAGCTTGTTAAACGCCTCAATGACCGCCGGCGCCGCTGTGAACACCGTGGGGATTTTCACCTTTTTCAGGCCGGTGCGCTTCAGTCCCGCCGCCACATTTTCCGTCCATTCCTTCAGCTGGGCAAGGGTCAGGTGGGGGCATCCCACGAAGCAGAGCTTCGGCTTTGCATCAGGGTCCTTCCACATCACCGGGTATCCGGCCTTGACCCGCTCCAGCTCTGCATCGTCGATGACATAGGTTCTGGCGTTCTCCGCAATCAGCGCCGGGCCCTGTTCCTTTGCCTCAGGGGTCAAATTATCGATGTGGTAAAGGCCAACTGCGCCGTTGGAAGCCGTGGCCGCACCGAAATCCTTCAGATAAGCGCAGACCGCGTCGTTCAGCTGCGTGCCGAGCATTTCGGAAAGTCCTTTGATATAAGGTACGTCCTCCATGACCTTCATGCCGATGGCGCTGCCCAGGACCTGTGCCTCCGGGAGTTTGGAGGTTTTCACCTCCACCACCCAGGTTGCCTTCCGTCCCTCGTCGGTCAGCAAACCAAAGTATGGCACATAGCCCACAATGGAGCCGAACAGCTCAATGATGCCGGAGTTCCGATTGCACCGGGCGCCCAGAACGGAGTTTGCATAGACCACAGCGCTGGATTCCGCCCAGCTGAGCACGTCGCCTTTTTCCGGCTTGTTGCCGATTTCGTCCAGATAGCAGGTGCAGCTGTAGCCGTCTTTGCTGGCAAGTCCCAGTTTTTCCAGCTGGGCATCGTAGGAATCCTGGGCGCTGTACATGAATTTGTTGAAAACCAGGTTTTTCAGGAAGTCCGAGGGCACATTTTTGTCCAGGGGCTTCGGGTCAACGGTGAATTTCTGCTTGGATACCGCACCCTCGGCAATGAGCTTGTCCATCAGTGCATACACCGGCTTCATGACGCCCAGGCCGAAACTGGTCACCAAATGTCCCATTTTTCCCGTCACCGGCACCATTTTTTCCGCACCGAAGGTTGTGCCGTACATCACCAGGGTTTTCATGATTTTGGCCATGGTTTCGCCCTGGGCGCCGTCGAGAATCTGCTGTTGTTCCTTTGTCAGTTCCATAAGGTCTCCTTACAGCTTCATAGCCACGTCCCACGCCCGCCAGATGACGGTCCGCAGATTGCCAACACCGTTGCAGTCGCCCACCAGGTGTACCTTGGAAGCCTTGGCCGCCGTCGGTGCAGGGGTATAGCCCACAGACAGAATCACGCTGTCGCCTGCAATGTGCTGCTCTTTTCCATCGGGACCCATAACCGTCACGCCGCTTTCGGTGATTTCCTTCACCCCGGTGTTCAGATGCACCTCCACCTTGTTCAGGGCGAAGAAGTCCCGCAGGTAGGAGGAGTTGGCCAGGCATACGCCTTTCACAGCAATCAGGTCGTTCTTCATTTCCACAATCACCGGGGTCTTTCCCTTCTGATACAGGTCAAGGGCGATTTCACAGCCCGTCAGGCCGCCGCCGATGATAATGACCTTGTCTCCCACTGCCTTTTTGCCCAGCAGATAGTCGCAGGCTTCAATGCTCTTCTCAATGCCGGCAATGGGCAGTTTTCTCGCCTTGCTGCCGGTGGCAATGACGACTTCATCCGCACCAAGGGTGCTGATATCGGTGACTTCCGTATTCAGCCGCACGTCGATGTCCAGGTCCTTCATCTGCTTTTCGTACCAGCGAATCAGCTCCCGGTCCTTTTCCTTAAAGGAGGGGGCAGCCGCCGCAATGAATACGCCGCCCAGCCGGTCGCTCTTTTCGTAAAGGGTGACGCTGTGGCCCCGGAGTTTCAGGACCCGGGCCGCCTCCATGCCGCCGATGCCGCCACCTACCACGGCAATGTTTTTCTTCCGTTTGGCAGGGACAATTTTGTACTTTTTCGATTGCATGGTTTCCGGATTCAGGGCGCATCGGGCCATGCCGGCGTTGTCCGTCAGGGACTGGTCGTTGCCCACGCCGTTGTAGTGGGCCATGTTGAAGCAGGCATTGTGGCAGCAGATGCAGGGGCGAATGTCCTCAGTCCTGCTCTGCATCAGCTTGGTGACCCACTGGGGGTCGGCCAGGAACTGCCGGGCAACGCCTACGGCATCGATTTCGCCGTCCCGGACAGCGTTTGCACCTGTGACCGGGTCCATTCTGCCGGCACAGACCACCGGGATGTCCACGAACTTCTTAATGTGGGCAACGTCGGAAAGATTGCAGTTTTCCGGCATATAGGGCGCAGGATGTGCCCAGTACCAGGCGTCATAGGTACCGTTGTCGCAGTTGAGCATATCATAGCCCGCATCCTGCAGATATTTGGCCGCCCACTGGCTCTCTTCCATGTCTCTGCCCACTTCCGTGTATTCCTCGCCGGGCAAGGCGCCTTTGCCGAAGCCCTTGGTTTTGGACACCACAGAATACCGCAGGGACACGGGGAAATCCGGGCCGCAGGCTTTCTTGATGGCCTGTACGATTTCCACAGGGAAACGGTAGCGGTTTTCCAGGGAGCCGCCGTATTCATCGGTACGCAGGTTAGTGTATTTCATGGTAAACTGGTCCAGAAGGTACCCTTCATGGACCGCGTGGATCTCCACGCCGTCTACCCCGGCATCCATGCACAGCTTGGCTGTTTTGGCAAATGCCTCCACCATCTCATGAATCTCCGCCACCGTCAGGGGCCGGGAGATACAGCTGTCATCCCAGCGGTTGGGGGTTGCGCTGGCGCTGGCTGTGAGGTAGTCCACATCCAGGACGGGCTTCATAACCGCTGCAAGCGCCTTATTGTGCAGCGCCTTGATCATGATGTCGTTGATGGCCAGAGAGCGTCCAAAGCCCGCCGTCAGCTGAATGAACAGTTTGCAGCCGGTCCTATGGAACTCCTCCATAAACGCCTTCAGCTTCTCAAACTTTCCCGTTCCTTCATACAGCCATTTTCCCAGAAGGATGTCGCGAATGGGTGCAATACCGGGCAGAATCAGGCCCACGTTGTTCTGTGCACGCTCCAGAAGGAAACGCGCCGCCTCCTCATCGAAGTGGTTCGGCTCCATCCATCCAAAAATCGACGTGCCGCCCATAGAGGTCATAACAATGCGGTTTTTAATCTCCACATTGCCGATTTTCCACGGGGTAAATAACGGATCATAAACAGTATCCATATGTTCACTTCCTTTGTGTAATGGTTCAGCAGTGTCGATTTTGACAAAATCAACGTCTTACTGTTACTAGTTATTATACATCTCGCCTATGATTCTGTCAAGAAATGCCAGCATGGCAGCAATTTGAATTTCTATTCTCAATAACTTTCTCCTAAAAAGATGCCTGTTTTCCCCGCATTCCTGCAAAGCTGCCCTTCCTTCGTAAAGCAGAAATCCATCCCCGGCTCGAACCATTGCAATAACCAAATTTTACCTGTTATTTTTGTAATTATGCACAAAAAAATAAAAACCAAAAAGGGGTAGTTGACAGATTCGTAAAGGCATGGTATAACGTTTTATAAATTTAGAACGTGATTTTGTAAAAAGCAACTACCCTAAATGTAATGGTTTTTGTTTTCAATCGGCGAAAGCCGTTGAAATAAATAATCAACTGGAGGAATTCACGAATGAAAAAGATCATTGCTATGTTGCTGGTGCTGACCATGGTTCTGGCCATGGCTGCCTGCGGCGGCAACACTGCCGCACCCGAAACCACCGCCGCTCCTGAAACCACCGCTGCTCCCGCCGAGACCGAAGCAACGGAAGCCGCCGAAACCGAGGCGGAAGAGAGCGCAGCTCCCGAAATCCACGTCGGCATTGCCGCTCCCGCTGTTACCCACGGCTGGGTCGCCGGTGTTGCCTACTACGCCGAAAAGTACTGCCAGGACAACGGCCTGGACTACAAGGTCGCTACCTCTAAGGACGCCGCCGAGATGGCTGCCCAGCTGCAGGACCTGGTCTCCTGGGGCGCAACCGTTATCGTCTCCTTCCCCCAGTGGGCCGGCATGGAGACTGCTATGCAGGAAATCATCGACGCTGGCATTCCCGTTGTCAACTTCGACGTTGACGTAGACTGCACCGGCATCTACAAGGTCACCGGCGACAACTACGACATGGGCTACCAGTCCGCCAAGTACATCACCGAGAAGGTTGGCGACGCCGCCACCATCCTTGTTATGGACGTCCCCTCCTCCGGCTCCGTCTGTGAGCTGCGTAAGCAGGGCTTCTATGACTACCTGTCCGAGAACAACTACGATCAGAGCAACATCGTTGAGATGCAGCTTCCCTCCTTCGCCCGTACCGATGGCGTTACCGCCATGGCTGACGCCCTTGAGAAGTATGACCACATCGACGCCGTCTACTCCATGGACGACGAGACCTCCATGGGCTGCTACCAGGCCATCACCGAGGCCGGCCGTACCGACATCAAGGCCATGACCGGCGGCGGCGGCTGCCAGGAATACTTCAAGATGATTGCCGACGAGGCAAACGCTGACCTGGGCCTGGCTTCCGCTCTGTACTCCCCCGCTATGATTCAGGACGCCATCAAGACCGCCATTACCCTGCTCAACGGCGGCACTGCTGAGCCTGAAATCATCATCCCCACCACCATCGTTTCCGCTGAAAACGTGGCTGACTTCCTGGACCCCAACAACACCGTTTACTAAGCTGAAACCTGGTCTAATCCTATAGTAACCCAACATTTCAGACGGGCTATGGCTGATAGCCATAGCCCGTCCCCATATATTCTGAGAAAACTGCCATGCCGCCATGGCCGCTTTTTGAGAATATAGGAATACGGAAACAGGATGTGATTGTTTGAATCTGTCAATGGAAAAAATCAGGAAGTCTTTCGGAGCAAACGATGTGCTCCAGGAAGTTGACTTCCACTTAGACTCCGGTGAGATCTGCGCGCTGATCGGCGAAAACGGTGCCGGCAAGTCCACCCTGATGAACATTCTCGGCGGTGTTCTCCCTGCCGACAGCGGCAAAATCCTGCTGGACGGGAAGGAAGTGAAGTTCTCCTCTCCCGTGGACTCTTTGGATGCCGGTATCGGCTTTATCCACCAGGAACTGAACCTCATCAACGACCTGACGGTGTATGAGAATATGTTCATCACCCATCTGCCCAAGAAAGGTATCTTCCTGGATGCTAAGCTCATGCAGCAGAAAACCCAGGAGCTCTTTGACCGGATGGATATCCGCCTGGACCCCTGCGCCATGGTGCGGGATTTGGACGCCTCTTATAAGCAGATTGTGGAAATCTGCCGGGCGCTCATGCAGGATGCCTCCATTATCATCATGGACGAGCCTACCACCTCTCTGACGGAGCCGGAAATCCAGCGTGTCTTTGCCATTATGCGGACCCTGAAAAAGAAGAACGTAAGCTTGATTTTCATTTCCCACAAGCTCAATGAGGTCATGGAAATCTGTGACCGCTACACCGTCCTCCGGGACGGCAATATGGTGGCCAGCGGCTCGGTCAGCGAAACAAATCCCCGTGAGCTGGCTACATACATGGTTGGTCACGAGCTGAAGAGTGAAGTCCTTCAGCGGGATGTTCCCATGGGCGAAGAAATGCTGCGCCTGGAACATCTGTCCGATGGACGCTACTTCCACGATGTCTCCCTCAGCGTCCATGCCGGCGAGGTGCTGGGCGTCACCGGACTTCTGGGCGACGGCCGCAGTGAGCTGTTCCAGACCGTTTTCGGCGCCATGGGCAGAAAGCATTCCGGCAAGGTGGTGCTTTCCGGCAAGGAAATTCATTTGGCAAACACCCATCAGGCTCTGGACGCAGGCATCGCTTACCTGCCCCGCAATCGAAAAGAAAACGCCATTTTGAAGGACATGAACATTCTGGACAACGGTTCCATTGTCTTCCTGCCCCATCTCATAAAAGGCTTATTCCTGGATGAAAAAAGGCAGTCTCAGCTTTTTGATGAGCAGGCCAAGGCTTTGAGCATCAAAATGGGCAGCCCCAAGGATGGCATCACCTCCCTGTCCGGCGGCAATCAGCAGAAGGTGGTTTTGGCAAAGTGGATTATGTCCGGCCCGAAGGTCCTGATTCTGGACAATCCCACCCAGGGCGTGGACGTGGGCGCCAAGGAAGAAATCTACAGCATCATCCATTCGCTGGCCCAAGCCGGTGTCGCCGTAATCGTACTCTCCTCCGAAGCCCAGGAGATCATCCGTGTCTGTGACCGGAGCCTCATCATGTTCCACGGAAACGTGGTGGGCCAGGTCCAGGGGGAGGAAATGAACGAACAGAACATCATGTACCTTGCTACCGGCGGCGAGCAGGGAAAAAAGGAGTGCGTATAAACTATGGAAAAGACGAAGAAAATTGGATCTCCGCTGGTTCAAATGAAGAAGCTCTGGAGCCAGAATGCCCTGTCCTCCACCATTTTTGCTCTCGTGGTCATGGTGCTGATTCAATGCGTGGTCCAGGGCGTCAATGCCGGTTCCTTCAGCGGCATGTTCGGCAAAATGGGCATGGCATGGCTGAATATTCTGCGGAACAACGTCTATCAGGGTGTCATCGCCCTGGGTATGTGCTTTATCATCATTTCCGGCGGCATTGACCTGTCGGTGGGCTCCATGCTCTGTGCTCTGGGCGCCATCCTGATGTACCTGATCGGGCCCCAGGGCCCTCTGGCCGCTATGGGGCTTGTGGGTATGCCCGCCTACTTCATCGCCATTGTGGCAGTCATTATCTGCGGCTGGCTCTTCGGTCAGCTCAACGGCGTTCTGATTGCCTATGGCAAGCTCCCCCCCTTCATTGGCACCTTGGGCACAATGAAGATTTTCCGTTCCGTAACCCAGCAGCTTACCAAAACCTTTAACCCCGAGGTCCCCGCAGACTTCAAGCTGCTCACTTCCGCAAAAATCGGCGGTCAGGTGCTGCTTCCCATTCTCTACTGGGTGGTGATTGTGATCATCATGCACATCATCTTCCGTAAGACCGCCTTTGGACGTCAGACCATTGCCATCGGCTCTAATGAAAAGGCCGCAAAGCTCTCCGGCATCAACGTCAAAAAGGTCAAGCTGGGCATCTACGCTCTGGGCGGTGTGATGTGCGCCATTGCCGCCGTTATCTACATCGGCCGAATTGGCTCCATGGACTTTGCCAACGCCGGAAGCGGCTACGAAATGGACGCCATCGCCGCTGTTATCGTTGGCGGCACCGCTATGAGCGGCGGCCGGGGCAGTCTGGTTGGCACCTTCCTGGGTATGCTCATCATCGGCGTTATGAACAACATCCTCAACTCTGTGGGTGTGCCCACCTTCCTGTGCGAGGCTGTCAAAGGTCTGATTATCATTTTTGCAGTCCTGGTTCAGCGCAAGGACAACAATTAACCTCATTCACAAAGGTCCCCTTGGAAAGGTTTCATAGGGGACCTTTTCATCACAAAAACCAATAGGAGGAAAACCTTATGTTTGGAATCGGAATTATTGGCTGCGGCAAAATCGCCCAGGTACGGCACATTCCGGAATATCTGGAAAATCCCAACGCCGAAATTCGCGGCTATTTTGACCTGAATTTGCAGCGGGCCCAAGAGCTGGCGGAAAAATTCGGCGGCAAAGCCTTTGCATCGGTGGAAGAATTGCTTTCTGATCCCTCTATTGACGCCGTCAGCGTCTGTGTGGCGAACTTCGCCCACGCTGAAATGACCATCAAGGCCTTGGAGGCCGGCAAGCACGTGCTGTGCGAAAAGCCCATGGCTGTGACCCTGGCAGAATGCGAAGCCATGGTGGCTGCCGCCAAAAAGGCCGGAAAGCATTTGATGATCGGACACAATCAGCGCCTTGCCAAAGCCCATATGGTTGCCAAAAAGATGATCGAAGAAGGCGCCATTGGCCGGATTCTCACCTTCCGCACCACCTTCGGTCATGGCGGACCCGAAACCTGGAGCATCGATCCCGGCAAGAGCGTCTGGTTCTTTGATAAGAAGCGGGCCGCCATGGGCGCCATGGCAGACCTGGGCATTCACAAGACGGACCTGATTCAGTTCCTGACAGGCCAGAAGGTGGTCCGTACCACCGCAAGGCTCACCACCCTGGATAAACGGGACGCCGGCGGAAATCTCATTGGCGTGGACGACAACGCTTTCTGCATCTATGAGCTCAGCGGCGGCGCCTACGGCACCATGACGGCAAGCTGGACCTATTACGCCGCAGAAGACAATTCCACCATCCTCTATGGCACCAAGGGCACCATGCGGATTTACGATGACCCCGCCCATTCCATTGTGGTGAACAAGAGCAGCGGCGAGACGGAATACTATGACGTGGAACAAATTCAGACCAACGACAACCAGACCAAGAGCGGCATCATTGACCTGTGGATGGAGGCCCTTGTCCAGGACAAAGAGCCCGAAATCTCCGGCGAAAGCGCCCTGTCGGCTATGCGTGCCGTCTTTGCTTCCCTGGTCTCCTCCGAGAAAGGCTGCACCGTGGAAATTCCTGAAAATATGTAATCCGGGAGGAATCTACTTATGATGAAATTTGGTTTACTGACCGCCATTCTGGATGGCTGGACCTATGAAGAAGCGGTTGACATTGCCGCCGAAATGGGCTTTGCCTGCCTGGAAGTGGCCTGTTGGCCTGCCGGCAAGGCAGAGCGCCGCTATGCCGGTGTTTCCCACATCGACTGTCAGCGGGTCCTGACCGATGACACCTATGCAAAGCATGTTATGGACTATGCCGCAAAGAAGAACATCACCATTTCTTCCCTGGCCTTCTATCCCAACACCATGGATGGGAACCTCTCCAAACGGGAAGCCGCCATTTCCCACTTGAAGGACGTCATCCGTGCCAGCGGCAAGCTGGGCGTGGGCATGGTCACCACCTTTATTGGCCGGGACCAGTATAAGACCGTAGACGAGAACATCGCCCTGTTCAAAGAGATCTGGCCCGGACTCATCGCCCTGGCCGAGGAATGCGGCGTAAAGGTTGCCATTGAGAACTGCCCCATGCTCTTTGGCGCTGACCAGTGGCCCGGCGGACAAAACCTGATGTGCACCCCTGCCATCTACCGCAGGCTCTTTGAGATCATCCCCTCCAAGAACTTCGGCCTCAATTTTGACCCCAGCCATTACGTCTGGCAGCAGCTGGATTACTGCAAGACCATCCGGGATTTCGCGGACCGGATTTTCCACATCCACTTTAAAGATATCAAGCTGTACCCGGAGAAGCTGGCTGAGGTCGGCGTTCTGGCCTATCCCCTGGAGTATATGTCCCCCAAGCTTCCGGGCCTCGGCGATGTGGATTGGGGCAGCTTTGTCTCTGCCCTCCACGACATTCGCTTCGACGGCTGCGCCGTGATTGAGGTGGAGGATAAGGCCTTTGAAGGCTCCCGGGAGGATGTGCTGAAGTCCATTCGTCTGTCCAAGCGTTATCTGGACAACTACCTGATCTGACAGGAGGCTATCCCATGAGAGAACGCATCATTGCGGTCAATTCCAACTGCTATCACGGTTATTCCATCGAGGATGCCATTGCCGGTATTCAGGCGGCAGGATTCCGCTACATTGAGCTGACCGCCACCAAAGGCTGGACGGAGCACGTGTTTCCGGACCAGAGCTTTCAGCGGCTGCTGGAGGTTCAGGACAAGCTGAAAGAGGCTGGGCTCACGCCCTTTGCCATGAGCGGCCACACCAATCTGATGGATACGGCGAGAATTCCCGATTTCGTCCGGAATATCCGTCTGGCCCATTTTTATGGCGCCAAGTACATCGTCTCCTCCATTGGAGAAGCCCATTTGGAGGACCAGGCCGTGGCCTCCAATGACGTGGTGGCGGACCACATCCGGGATTTGGTGCCCTATCTCCAGGCCTATGACATGATTCTGGTGCTGGAAATCCATGGGGACCATGGTACAGGCGCCATCCTGGCAGACATCGTAGAGAAGGTAGGCTCTGACAGAGTGAAGATCAACTACGACACCGCCAACGCCATCTTCTACGGCGATGTGGATGTGGAAAAAGACTTCCATGACTGTCTCAGCCACATTGCCTATGTCCATCTGAAGGATAAGGCCGGCGGACGGCAGACCTGGGACTTCCCGGCTCTGGGCAAAGGCTATGTCCCCTTCCCGGCTCTCTTCCGTATGCTGGAGGACAGCGGCAACGATGCGCCCTTCTCCATTGAAATTGAATTCACCCAGGCAGGGCCTAAGAGCCTGGAGGAAATCAACCAGGCAGTGAAGGATTCTGCCCGCTATCTTCTCGACCACGGCTATACCCTCTAAGATTCAAAATCAGGCAGGGGAGCGGTTTCTGCCGCTCCCCTGCTGTTCTGAAAGGAGCACGAACCCATGAAAACCATTCGCATTGGCCTTGTGGGAACCGGCGGCATGGGCCGGGTCCACTACTGTAATGTTGCCGCCATAGACGGTGCTGAGGTCGCAGCAGTCTGTGTCTCCTCGGAAAAAGGCAGAGAGGCCGCAAAAGAGTGGGGACTGCCCTGCTTTTCTTCCATTACGGAAATGGCCGAAGCCGTGGAACTGGACGCCATTGACATCTGCAGCCCCACCTACTGCCATCATGACATGGTTATGGAAAGCCTGGGCCTTGGGAAACACACCATTGTGGAAAAGCCCATTGCCCTGAGCACTGCCGACGCCGCCGAAATGCTGGCACAGGCAAAAAAGCATGGGGTTCACCTGTATGTGGCTCAGGTGCTGCAATTCACCAAAGAAGTTGCGGTTCTGCGTCAGGCCGTGGAAACCGGAGAATTCGGCAAGCCTCTGGATGCCTACTTTGAGCGGCTGTCCTCCTGTCCCAAATGGGCCATGGGCGGCTGGCTCTTTGACCGAAAAAAATCCGGTCTGCTTCCCTATGACCTGCATATTCACGATCTGGATATCATTGTCTCCCTGTTTGGAAAGCCCAAGCATTTCTCCGTGACGGAGCGTCGGGGCGCAGGAAAGAACTACCCCGAGCAGATGCGCTTTCTGTATGAATTTGAAGACGGCCTCACCGTAGGCGCCGAAGCGGCCTGGTTCAATGCCCCCATTCCCTTTACCGCCCGCTGGCGGGTGGCCTTTGAAAACGGCGTTCTTGTCAACAACGGCACTGCCTTGACGGCCTACCGCTTTGGAATGGAGCCAAAGGTCTACGATACCCGTGACGAAGTCATGATTTCCACCGGCATCAATGTTCCCCCCTGCGGCTGGTATTATAACGAATTGATGCACTTTGTGGAGTGTATCCGGGAAGGCACGGCAAGTCCCTATGTCACCGAAGAAACCCTGCTTTCCGTAATGGAGCTTCTGGAGGAGATGAATCCATGAACCGAGAAAAAGTGAGCGCTTATTTTCACCGCATTGGCCTGCCGCTTCCGGAGGTCATTGTTCCCGATGGCGAATTGCTGCGAAAGCTGCAATTTGCCTTCTGCACTGCCGTTCCCTATGAAAATCTGGACATCCTCCGGGGCATTCCCCTGTCCCTGCAGGAAGATGACCTGTTTGAAAAAATCGTGACCAGAAACCGGGGCGGTTTCTGCTTTGAGCTGAACGGCAGCTTTGGCTGGCTTTTGCGGGAGCTGGGGTATGAGGTCACCGATTACTTTGCCCGATACCTCCGAGGAGAGAGCAGCATTCCCATGCGCAGGCATCGGGTGCTGAAAGTGCTTGCCACCGACGGTGTCTATCTGGCAGATGTGGGCATTGGCGAAATCTGTCCCCGGGAGCCTCTGAAGCTGGAAGAAGGCATAGTCCAGGAACAGCTGGGAGAAAGCTACCGTCTGGAAAAGGAGGATTTTCTGGGCTGGGTCCTGTGGGACCTGCACAAGGGCCAATGGCGGAAGTTTTATTCTTTTACGGAAGAGCCCCAGCTGAATGTGGACTTCCAGGCAGCCTGCTTCTGGTGTGAAAAGCACCCCAGTTCGCCCTTTACCGTCCAGGAAATGTTTTCCCTGAAAACAAAAGAGGGACGAATCACCCTGGACGGAAATGTCTATAAGGAATTCACCGCCCAGGGCGTGACGGTAACGGAATGCACTCCCGAGGAGATGCCCGCCGTCTATGCCCGGTTCGGCCTCAGCCCCAAAGCATGACAGGAAGACACCTTTCCCCCGTAAACGGGCTGTCATGATAAAGGAAGCTATTTTATGCTGCAAAAAAGTACCGCCGCAGTTCCAGACTGCGGCGGTATGTTTTTCACAGAAACTTTGTCAATACTTGCCAATTCTCAGAGGCAGGGTGTCCTCGGTTTGCACCATGCGGTCCAGAAGCCGCATGAGAAGCTTTTGTTTCACTTCCTGGTAATCCGGGTGGTCCCAGAGGTTTGTGAATTCGTTTGGGTCCTTGTTCCGGTCGTAAAGCTCGCCGAACTGCTCTCCTGCATAGTAGGTGAGCTTGTATTCCCGGGTTGTGAGGGTTTTGAGGTTCAGGCCCCAGTCGTAGCAGGTAAACTCCGTCAGGGCACAGTCTCTGCCTGCACCCAGGTCGCCCCGGAGAATGGGCGCCATGGACATTCCCTGGACGCCGTTTGGCACGCCAGCCTGAGCGAAGTCCAGAATGGTCGGCATAATGTCCACATGCTCTGTGATCTGGGCGTACCGGGAACCCTTGGGAATGACCCCGGGCCAGGACAGAATCATAGGGGCTTTGATGAGGCAGTCATAGTGGAAGGGGCCCTTGAACAGCAGGCCGTGGTCTCCCAACAGCTCGCCGTGGTCGTTGGTAAAGAGGATCAGGGTGTCGTTCTCAATTCCCTTGTCTTTGATTGCCTGGAGAATGCGGCCCACGTTCTCATCGATCAGGGTAATCATGGCATAATAGGCAGCCTTGACCTCGCCCCACTGGCGGTCCGTCAATTTCCGGTAGTCATATTTTTCGTTGCTGCAGCCGCGTCCCACCCGATGGCGGCGGAAATGAGGCGGCTTGTCCTCCAGCTCTCCTTCCTGCCGTGTGGGGGCGGAAAGCTTATCCGGGTCATACATCTCATAGTAGGACTTGGGTGGGTCGAAGGGATGGTGGGGGTCCACAAAACTGCACAGGGCAAAGAAGGGTTTATCCGCCGCGGCGTTTTGAATCAGGCTGATAGTTTGATCGGCAATCCAGGTGGATTGGTGGAACTTGGGGTCAATATCGCTGGGATAGAGCTGGGGCGCACCGGAGGTGTCCTTTTCCGCGGCGCTGGCCCGGTCCTCCTTGGCCTTGCGGCTGCCCTGCATTTTCACAATTTCATAATCACGGGGACTCTGCTCTTTCAACCAGGTCAGATATTCGCCGGTCTTGCAGTCGCAGGTGGTGTGGATGACATCAAAGCCGTAGTTGTCCTCCGGCCAGTCATCCTCCTCGTTTTCCTTGGGCATGAACTGGGTGGTGAAGTGCATTTTCCCGATTGCCGCCGTCAGGTAGCCGCTGCTGCGCAGAACCTCAGGGAAGCAGACTTCCTCGTCCCGCAGGGGGATGCCATTGTCTCTGGTGCCGTGGTTCTTGGGGTAACGGCCTGTGAGGATGGAGCATCGGGAGGGAGAACACACGGGATTCTGGACAAAATGGTTGTCAAAGGTGGAGCCGTTCAAAGCCAGGCTGTCGATGTTGGGCGTGTGGATTTCGTTGTTGCCATAGCAGCCCAGTGCGTCAAAGCGCAGCTGGTCCGCCATAATCAGCAGAATATTCGGTCGTTTTGCCATATTACCACCACTTAATCAGGTCTGTAACCTCGTCCCGGAGTTTGTTGAACGCCAAATCTGTTACGTTCCGAGGGCGAGGCAGGGTATTTTCGATTTCTTTTTTGATGCCTGTGGGCTTGTTGCTGAGCACCAGAATGCGCTGGCTCAGATACACAGCCTCTTCAATATTATGGGTGATGAAAATAACCGTGGTGCCGGTTTTCTGCCAGAGCTTAATGAGCTCATCTTCCAGCTTATAGCGCAGGGAGTTATCCAGCTGGCCGTAGGGTTCGTCCATCAGAAGCAGGTCCGGCTGGACGGCAAAGGCTCTGGCAATGCTGACCCGCTGGAGCATACTGGCGGAGAGCTGGCTGGGATAGTATTTGCGGTATTCCGTCAGGCCCACCAGTTCCAGCATCTCATCTACCCGCTGCCGAATCTCAGCGGCAGGACGCTTTTTCATTTTCAGACCATAGGCCACGTTTTCTTCCACGGTCTGCCAGGGGAATGCGGAATACTCCTGGAAGATGTAGGCCACATTGTGCTTTCGCAGGTCTACGGGCTCGCCGTTGATGAGAATTTCGCCGGAGGTCAGCTGATAGACGCCCAGCTTCGTCAGGCAGTTCAGGAACGTGGTCTTGCCGCAGCCTGTGGGACCTACGACGCAAAGGAACTCTCCGCGCTTTACATCGAAGGAGATGTCGTCCAGCACCAGCAGGTCACCGAATTTCTTGGTCATGTGGGACACTTTCACCAGAACGTCATTGTTTTCCATAAGTGTCCTCCTTACAATGTGTCGTCGCAGATTTCTTCAATCTCACGACGGATTTTTAGGAATTCCGGGTCACTGTACTGGCGGGGTCTGGGCAGGTCCACTCTGACCTCGTGCTTGATGTGGGTGGGAGTGTTGGTCAGAATAATAATGCGGTCTGCCAGGTACACGGCTTCCTCGCTGTTGTTGGTGACAAACACCACGGTGCGTTTTTCCTTTTCCCAGATCTTTTCCAGTTCTTCTTCCATCATATACCGGGTCTGGGCGTCCAGGTGGCCGAAGGGCTCGTCCATGAGCATGACCTTGGGGTCATTGGCATAGGCCCGGGCAATGCCCACCCGCTGGCGCATACCGCCGCTGAGGCGGTTGGGAAAGCTTTTTTCAAAGCCAGTCAGTCCCACCAGGTCGATGAAATACTGGGCCTTTTTCCGGCGCTCTTCCTTTTTCATGCCCTGGCTTTTGGGGCCGAATTCCACGTTGCCCATAACGGTGCAGAAGGGGAACAGAGCGGTGGTCTGGTAGACTACGCCCCGGTCGGGGCCCGGCGCGGTGACTTCCTTGCCGTCCACAATGACCTTGCCCTCGGTGGGCAGCTGCAGGCCTGCAATGAGGTTAATCATGGTAGTCTTACCGCACTGGCCCGGTCCGAAGAGTACCACAAACTCGTTTTCCTGAACGTCCAGGCTCACATCCCGGACCACCTCGTTGGTCTTGTGCTCGCTGATATAGGTCTTACTGACATTTTGCAGGGAGATGATATTCTTCCCCGTTACTCCTCCATGATGTTCCAAGAACACAGCCTCCTCTCAATGGTACGCATCAGCGCCGCCAGGAGCATTCCCACGATGCCGATGACAATCATGCCGACCATGACCAGGGTGATGTTTAAGGTATCGCTGCCTCGCTGAATCATCCAGCCGCAGCCTTCCTGAGCGCCTACCATTTCCGCCGCCAGAACTGCCATCCAGCTGGTGGAGAGGGCCACCTGCATACCTGCAAAAATCTGAGGCGTACAGGAGGGCAGAATCACCCGGAAGAAAATATCCCGTTCGCTGGTGCCCAGCATCCGGGCGCAGCCAATCAGCTCCGGGTCCACGTTCTGAGCGCCGGTGTAGGCGTTCAGGGTCACGTTGGTAAAGGCGCCGATGCCGCAGAGGATGTACTTGGAGGTCTCCCCGATGCCGAAGAACAGAATCACCAGAGAAATCCAGGCAATGGGGGGAATGGGCCGCAGCAGCTCAAAAATAGGCTTGATAATGGCCTCGGCCCACCGAGAGGTACCCATGGCAATGCCGAGAATAATGCCGATCAGGGTGGCTACGGAGAAGCCCACCAGGACCCGGCGGAGGCTCGTCAGCAGATGGCCGGTAATGACCTTGCCGCCGATGGGCTTGAAGAAGGATTCACCCAGAAGTTTCAGCACCGCAACAGGACCGGGGGTGGTCTCTTTGACTGCGGTGAAGGTGGTCAAAAACCACCACAGAAGGAAGAAACAGCCAATGGCCAGAACGGCGTACAGGGTCCGTTCCAGATCGAATTTTTTCTTTTTCAACGTCTGCGGCCTCCTTTCACGAATTTCTTTTCCAGAGCATCCAGGCCAACGGTAAAGATGGTACCGATAACGCCAATGGTCAGCATGGCCACCACAATAAGGTCAGCTCTTGCCAAGGTGCGGTTGAGCTGAATCATGTAGCCCAGGCCACGGTTGGAGGCCAGCATTTCTGCGGCGCAGAGGGTCATCCAGGCGGTACCCAGGGAAATCCGAAGCCCCGTGAAAATCAGAGGCAGCGCCGTGGGAATGGCCACGGTGAAGAGCATCTCCCGCCGGGACGCGCCAAAGGTCTGCGCCACCCAAAGGTTCACGGGTTTCGTCTGCTTGATGCCTGCGTAGGCGTTGATAACGCAGGGCACGAAGGCGGACACGAAAATAATAGCGGCTTTCGCACCCAGGCCAATGCCAAACCACAGAATCATCAGCGGAATCCAGGCGATGGTGGGCACCGGGCGGATCAGGTCAAACAGAGGAGTCACAAACATATCCACCTTTCGGAACCATGCCATGGCGATGCCCAGGGGGATGCCTACGATGGCGCCCAGGAAGTAGCCGCTGAGGGCCACCTTCAAGCTTGCCAAAATGTGGCCGCCCAGGGTGGCGCCGTCAGGGGCCTTGGTGTTCAGCTTGGTGATGAAAGCCTTCACCACCTGGACGGGGCTGGGAAGCACATAGTCGGGTTTCAGGTGCAGCACGGCGGAGCAGAGATACCAGACGCCGAAAAACGTACACAGGGACAGAATGGAAACAATGCCAAACTTGATTTTCTGCCTCCGTTTCTCCTTTGCGAATTCGTTCAAAAAAGCCATCTCCTTTCAAGATGAAAGGGCGGCAAACACTTTTGTTCGTGCCTTGCCGCCCTCTTTCCCCGGTTAGAGGGAACAGACTAGGTTATCTCAGAAGCCCAAAGCTTCCTTTGCAATGGTGCTGTCGATGTGATTTGCAATTTCGGGGAACTTGCTCTCTTCCAGCAGCTCCTGGGAGACCCAGAACTCGCCGGTGATGCTGACGGATTCACCGATGGTGATGGACTTGGCCTCTTCACTGGTAACGAAGGGACGGGTGGCGATTTCTGTGGCGCAGGCCTCAATGGTGGTCTCGCTGCCGTTCTCGGTGTACCAGTTCAGCAGCTCCTGAGCGGCCATTTCGGGGTCAGCCTGGAGGGCGTCGGTGGCCTGGAAGAAGGCCTTGACGTAGTTCACCAGCACATCCCGGCGCTCATTGAAGGCCTTGTTGGAGACGATGATGGAGTCAAACTGGGGAACACCCAGGGAGCTGAGGCTGGAAGTGACCACATAGCCTTCGCTCTCGGCGGTGTAGGAGGTGGGAGGATTCAGAGCGGCGACATCGCAGTTGCCGGTCTTGAGAGCCTGATAGGCGGCGGGGAAGTCCATGCTGACGATCTCCACGTCCTCGGGGGACAGGCCCAGCACTTCCAGCCACTTGTTGACGTTCAGGTGAGAAATGGTGCCGGTGTTGGTGGCCACCACGGCGCCCTTCACGGTATCGGGGTCACCATAGACGTCGGGATAGGAGGGGTTGTAGCCCTTGACCTGGGCAATGGGGGAATCGGACTTCACCAAGGTGTACAGGCCGCCCTCGGAGTGGCCGATGTCGGCGATGCAGTAAGCGCCGTAGATTGCCAGGGAGTTGACAGCGGCGGCGGACAGGGTGCCAACTTCCCACTGGTCAGCAGCCAGAGCTTCGTTCATGGCGCCGCCGTTGGCGAAGTAGACAGTCTCAATCTTGAAGCCGTTGGCTTCGTCCAGCTTGTTGTCCACCATGTACTTGATGGGCAAGCTGTTCAGGAAGGGCATGACGGCAACCTTCAGAACAGGCAGGTCTGCGGAGGCAGACTCTTCGGCGGGGGCGTTTCCGGCGGGAGCGCTGTCGGCGGGCTTTGCACCGCAGGCGGCCAGAGCGAGAACCATTGCCAGGGTGAGCAGAATGGCCAGTGCTTTTTTCATAGTGTTTATCTCCTTTTTCCGTTTTGCGTGATTTACCACGCCTTCTGATAAAATGGTACCATCGCAAGCCAATAAAGTAAATTCACTTTCAAGCGTTCCTCTTTCAAAATTTTGACATCCTTTTTTTACAATCTGTCAAAATAGCAAAATCCAGAAAGCCTTTTTATCTATATTACATAAAGGAGCGGGATAAGCACATCAAAATCCTGTCAAATCCACAAAAGCCATAGCTATCGCCTTTCCGCAAGCGGCAGCTATGGCTTTGGATTTAGTTCTGGGAGGCCTTCTGTTTTTGCAGCTTCATTTGGTATTCGTTGGGCGTGATGCCGAAGTTTTTCTTGAACACCGTGGAAAAATAACTGACGCTGGTATAGCCTACACTTTCGGCGATTTCGTAGATGCGCTTATCTGTGTGTTCCAGCATGGCGACAGCATGTTGGAGCCGGACGTTATTGAGATACGTCACAAAGTTCATGCCCGTCTCCTTCACAAACATCCGGCTCAGGTATTCGGCGCTGAAGGACACCGTAGCCGCCACAGAGGCCAGGGTTAGTTTTTCCTGGTAGTGAGCGCTGACATAGGACGTGACCTTTTGGATTGCCTCGGAGTAGGCTCCGCCCTGGTTCACTCGCTGCAGGAAGGCGGCAAAAACTCCGTTTACGGATTTTGTCAGTTCCTCAATGTTTCGGCTGTTTTTGATTTCCAACTCCACCTGCTTTACAAGGCCTTCCAGCTCCTTTGAGTCATCGGAGGTGAAGTGCAGAAGGGTCGTCGCCAGGAAGGCGCACAGGTTTTTGACCTCCGCGATTTCCGTGGGACGCTCCGAAAGGATGGCTGTCAAGATCTCCTCCTTCACGGCAACTGCCTCCCGGAACCGCTGGGCGTACAGCTTTTTGCTGAAGGAAATGCGCCAGGTCTCCAATCGGCCGGCCAAGTTTGTGTCATCTCCGCCCTGGAAGAAAACCCGCTGCTGCGGGTCATAAAAAGACAGGTGAGAACGAGAACGAGCCTCTTTCAGCGCGTTGGGAAGCTGCTTCACCGTGGGCTTCACATCGCTGAAGCCGATAACCGACTCGGTCTTCTGCAGCTTTTTATGGAGAATGGCAATCAGTTCGGGCAGCGCCTCTTCCCGGTAGAG
>DVJG01000110.1 GCA_018710805.1 Candidatus Faecousia faecipullorum | reverse complement strand
AGCACCGGAGTCTCCGGCTTTGCCAGCTTCGCAATGAGTTTCTCCACCACGGCGATGTGCTCCTCCCGGTTGGGGTCCGAGGCATCGATCACATGAAGCAGAAGGTCTGCGTATTCCAGTTCTTCCAGGGTGGCATGGAAGGCGTTCACCAGATGGTGGGGAAGCTTCGCAATGAAGCCTACGGTATCGGACAAAATCACGTCCAGGTTGTCGGACACCGTAAGAAGGCGGGATGTGGTGTCCAGGGTGTCAAACAGGCGGTTATTGGCCGGGATGCCTGCTCCTGTCAGCTGATTCAGCAGGGTGGATTTTCCAGCGTTGGTATAGCCCACAATGGCCACCACCGGCACGGAATTCTTCCTTCTCCGCTCCCGCTGAACGCTCCGGACCTTCCGCACCTGTTCCAGTTCGTCTTCCAGGCGGTTAATGCGCTCCCGGATGTGGCGGCGGTCCGATTCCAGCTTCGTCTCGCCTGGGCCCCGGGTGCCGATGCCGCCGCCCTGACGGCTCAGGCTTGCGCCCATGCCGGAAAGCCGGGGGAGCAGGTATTTATACTGGGCCAATTCCACCTGCAGACGGCCCTCCTTGGTTTTCGCCCGCTGGGCAAAGATGTCCAGAATCAGGGCGCTGCGGTCCAGCACCGTCAGGCCGATGATCTCCTCCAAGGCCCGGATGTTGCCGGGAGACAGCTCGTTGTCGAAGATCACCATGGTGGACTCCGTGGCCTGGGCCAGCATTTTCACTTCCAGCGCCTTGCCCTCGCCGATGAAGGAGTGGGAATCCGGGGTGTGGCGGTTTTGGAGAACCTTGCCTGTGCAGAAGCCCCCGGCGGTTTCCAGGAGGGCTTCCAATTCTTCCAATGTTTCATCGGTGGCGGTCTGTTCCTTTGTAAAGCAGTCGGCGTTCAATCCCACCAGCACAGCCCGCTCCTGTTTCTTTTCAAAATTATCTTCCATAGTTCCCTCCCGGATGACTTTTTCTTATCTTACCACAAAATTGTGTCTATTTCTACAAAGAATAAAAAATTCCGCACCACTTATCCGTGGTGCGGAATATCTTTCTTACTTCAGGCCAAAGCGCTTGTTGAACCGATCAACACGTCCACCGGTGTCAACCAGCTTCTGCTTGCCGGTATAGAAAGGGTGGCACTTGGAGCAGATCTCAACGCGAATGTCCTTCTTGGTAGAACCAGTGGTAAAGACATTGCCGCAGGCACAGCGGATGGTGGTCTGTTCGTACTTGGGATGGATACCTTCCTTCATTTCGTTCACCTCTTTCGTATCAGTTAAAGGGCATAAATGCCCTAAGCAATCTTGAATCGCCCGGATATCATATCACAAGCCGGCGCAGATTGCAAGTGTTTTTTTCAGTATTTTTCAAAAAAGCTCTTTAAACGTCTGCAAGCAGCTCCGGATTCAGGCGGCGGTCCCGGAAATAGAACTGCCGGTCGTGTTCGCCGACTTCCCGCAGAACCCGGCAGGGGCTGCCCACGGCCACCACGTTGGACGGAAGGTCCTTCGTTACCACGCTTCCTGCGCCAACGACCACGTTGTCCCCGATGGTGACCCCAGGCAGGACGATGACGCCTGCGCCCAGCCAGCAGTTGCGGCCAATGCGGACGGGCATATTGTACTGCAAACCCTGCTGGCGCAATTGGGGGAGAATGGGATGGCCTGCTGTGGCGATGGTGACATTGGGGCCGATCATGGTGTAGTCTCCCACATAGATATGGGTATCGTCCACCAGTGTCAGGTTGAAGTTTGCGTAGACGCCGTTGCCGAAGTGGACGTTCCGGCCGCCGAAATTGGAGTAGAAGGGGGATTCCACATAGCACTCGTCTCCGATTTCGGCGAACATCTCCTTCAGCTTTTCTCTGCGCTTTTCCATCTGGACGTGGAGAATTTCATTATACTCCCGGAGGCTGTCCAGGTAGACCAGCTGTTCCCGCAGAATCTCCTCATCCATAGGGAGGTACAACTCCCCGGAGTGCTGTTTCTCTTTAATCGTCATAGTCTTAAAATGCCCAGTTGCCATTGCGGAAAATGGGGACAACTCTGCCGTCCTCGCAGATACCGTCAATGTTCATGGTGTCACAGCCGATCATGAAGTCCTCGTGAATCATGGAGTCGTTGATGCCCAGGCTGCGGCACTCTTCCAGGCTCTTCTCCTGGAAATTCTGAATGGTGTCGGCAAAGCCCATGCCAAGGGCAAGATGGCAGGCAGCATTCTCGTCGAAGAGGGTGTTGTAGAACAGGATTCCGCTCTCGCAGATGGGGCTCTTCTGGGGAACCAGGGCACACTCACCCAGGTAGGCTGCGCCCTCGTCCATGGAAACCATGGTTTTCAGAAGTTCCTCGCCCTTCTCCGCCTTCACTTCCACGGCCTTGCCATTTTCAAACCGGACAGAGAAGTTTTCAATGAGCTGGCCCTGGTAAGAAAGGGGTTTGGTGGAATAGACAATTCCCTCAGCCTCGCCCTTCTTGGGGGAGATGAAGCACTCCTCCGTGGGGATGTTGGGGTTAAAGAAGATGCCCTGGAGAGACGTGTCTCCGCCGCCCTTCCACTCGCCCTCAGGAATCATGCCCACCGTCAGGTCGGTGCCGTTTTCGGCGGTATAGTGGAGGGAACGGATGTGCAGGCTGTTGAGGTAAGCACAGCGCTTATGCAGGTCATCATTGTGTTCCTTCCAGGCGGCAATGGGGTCCTCCGTGACCCGGGATGTGGTGAGGATGGCCTCCCACAGCTTTTCCATAGCGGCAGAGGTCCGCATACCGGGGAAGACCTTTTTCGCCCAGGCGGCGCCGGGAACTGCGGCAATGCACCACTGGTCCTTATTTTCCCGGCGGTCAATATAGGGCTTCAGAATGGGGTAGGACAGCTGACGGGCCTTGGCGAATTTTTCCATATTGACGCCCTTGAGGCCATCGGGATCGTCGGAATCCAGGAAAATGCGGACGGGAATTGCCTCGCAGTAGTGCTCCTGCTGGGCCTTCTGCCACTCCTTCACTTCGCCCAGGGTCTTCACGGACTGGTAACGGACGTGGAGCTTCTGCAGGGGCTGGTAATTCCACTTCACGGTGACTTCCTTGGCCTTACATTTATAGGCCTCCTCCACCACCATCTGGACGAATTCAGGCTGATCCAGTCCTGCAAAGATCAGGACTTCCTGGCCCTTCTGAATATTCGCGCCGCAGCGGACGATGAGCTTTGCGTATTCTCTCAAAACGGTTTTCTTCATAGCGTAACGCTCCTTAGAAACAAATTTGCAAAGGTATTCTACCAGATTTTACCCAAAAGGTCAATGGATATTGCATTCAATTCAAAATTACGCTATAATGTCCGCACCATATTAAATCAAGGAGGCCCCTATGCTGACGAAAGAAGAATTTTGGAAATTCACAGAAAACGGCTGCCTGCTGGACGGGGCTACGGGGTCCAATCTCCGTGCCGCAGGAATGCCCAGGGGCTGCTGTACCGAACAGTGGGTTCTGGAACATCCGGAACCTCTGGTGGCCCTTCAACGCGGCTACGCCGAGGCTGGAAGTCAAATCGTCTATGCCCCCACCTTCCAGGCTCAGCCCATTGCATTAAAGGCGGTGGGATTGGAAAAAGAAACCGAAAAAATCAATGAAATGCTGGTGTCCCTCTCCCGGTCTGCGGCCCCCGGATGTCTCATTGCGGGAGATCTGACCACCCTTGCTACCTTCTGCGACAGCTGGGACCCAGGCTCCTTCGATCTGCTGGTGGAGAATTACCAGCGGCAAATTCGGGGGCTCTTGGCCGGCGGCGCAGATCTGCTGGCGGCGGAGACCCTGCTCTATCCCCAGGAGGCCGAGGCCATTCTCACCGCCGCAGAGCTGGAAGGGGCCGGGGCGGTGCTCTACACCTTCACCATGCAGTCTGACGGCTCCCTCTTCTCCGGAGCGGAGGCAGGGCCGATTTTACGGGAGCTGGAACAGGCAGGCGCCGCCGCCGTGGGCTTCAACTGCGTAAGCGCCGATATGATGACCCCCTATCTCGTCTCGAAACTGCGTCGGTATGTGAAAATTCCTCTGGTGTGCAAACCCAATGCGGGAACGCCTGTCATCGGAAGTACGGGGATTGCGGAGTATCACATGAGCCCGGAGGAATTTGCGGATATCTGCCTTTCCTGCAAAGGTAATGGAGGACGAATTCTGGGCGGCTGCTGCGGCACCACCCCTGCCCACATTGCGGAACTGAAACGCCGTCTGGGATGACGCTTTCTTTCGGGAGTTTTCTTGTTTTCTTTACTTTTTTCTTGCCAAATCTCTTCCCCTTTGGTATACTGGACAGCATGAAAGCCAAAATTCATCTCTATGTCAACCGCAGAAGCGTGTTGACCTGGCTGATGGCCTTGTGCATGGTGGTTTCGGCAGTGGCCCGCATAGGCATCCTCGGTGTGAAAGGGTCCGAGGACAGCCGCTTCCTGTGGAGCCAAATCGTCCTGCCTGTCACGGCAACCATTTTGTACATGCTCATCGCCCTGCTGGACGGAACCGAACGGTTCTATAAGACCGCCATCCCCGTGTGGATGATGGCCATTTACTCCGGCATCTGGGTCCATGACAACGCCACAAGCAGGCTCCTCATGTGGCTTTTCTGGATCGCCCTGTTCTTCGCAGCCTTCCTGTACACAGAAATCACCGCCGGAAACAAGGGCTACGCCCCTATGTTCCTGCTGCCTGTGGTGGGCGCACCTCTGGCGTATTTGCTGTACGTCTACCGGACGGCACTTCTGACCTATCAGCCTAAGGATCTGCTGCCTCTGCTTCCCAACGCTCTGGCGCTGCTGGGTGTGCTGCTGCAAGTCTTCGCCCTGAAGGTCCACACAGACGGCGCATTCCATCCCACCTGGGGCGACCGGGTGGACGGAAGACGTCTGCGGAGCCAGCCCCCTATGGACCAGGTCTCTCCCTTCCTCATGGTCCATCGGAACGAATCCTCCAACCTCTTCTCCGATTCCTTTGAGATCACCCAGATCGACCGCTACATCCGGCAGAAGCGCCGGGAGGGCCTGACGAACTTCGGCATCATGCACGTCCTGCTGACGGCTTACTGCCGCTCTGTCTGCCGCTACCCGGCACTAAACCGCTTTCTCTCCGGCCAGCGGGTCTACTCCCGGGGCGAGGACATCCAGTTCTGCATCACCGTGAAGACGCAGATGACCACCAAGGCTCCCGATTCCGTGGTGAAGCTTCATCTCTCCCCCAGAGATACCGCCGACGACGTTTACCGGAAGCTCCAGGCCGCTGTGGAGGCAGCTAAAAACGAGACCTCCGACTCCGGCCTTGACAGCGTGACCTGGCTGTTCGCCCTCATCCCCGGAGTGCTGCTCAAGTTTGTGGTGTGGCTCCTGAAACTGCTCGACTACTTCGGTATGCTCCCCAAGTTCCTGCTGGAGCTGAGCCCCTTCCACGGCTCTCTCTTCATGACTTCCATGGGCAGCCTGGGCATCCCCCCTGTGTATCACCATCTGTACAACTTCGGCAATATCCCAGCTTTCGTGTCCTTCGGCATGAAGCGCCGGGCGACGGAAGTCCAGGAGGACGGCACTGTGGTCCAGCGCAAGTACGTGGACGCCCGGTTTACTGTGGACGAGCGCATTGTGGATGGCTTCTACTATGCCGCCTTCTTCAAGCACTATAAGCGCATTCTGGCCCATCCGGAAATTCTGGACAAGGTTCCCGAGGAAGTGCTTCCCGACATTGACTGACATGGAAGAAATAATCCAAAATTACCTCTCCCCCGCCTATCCCTGGCGGGGGAGCCTTACCATTCTCTCCCAGGTGGATTCCACCAACAACCGCCTGAAAGCACTGGCAAAAGCCGGCGCGCCTCACGGCACTGCCATAGTGGCAGACCACCAGACGGGCGGCCGGGGCCGTCGGGGAAGAACCTTCCAGTCTCCCGCCAATATGGGCGTGTATCTCAGCATGCTCCTGCGCCCTCCCTGCGAAGCCCAGGACATCATGCATTTGACCTGCGCCGCAGGGTGCGCCATGTGCGACGCCGTGGAAAAGGCGGCGGGATTCCGCCCCGGAATCAAGTGGACCAACGACCTGGTCTGGGAGAAGCGGAAGCTCGGCGGCATCCTGACGGAGCTGGGCTTTACCGCCGAGGGAAAATTTGACTACGCCATTGTGGGCATCGGCATCAACTGCTGTCAGAGCGCCCAGGATTTCCCGCCCGAAATCCGGGACGTTGCCGCCTCCCTTTCCATGGTCACAGGGTCTGCCGTTGACCGCTGGAAGCTGGCCGCCGCCGAGCTGGAAAGCCTGTGGGAAATGGATAAAAACCTTCTGAGAGGAAAGAAAGAAATCCTTTTTCAGTATCGGAAGGACTGCGTAACCGTGGGCCAGCACATTTCCCTGGTCCGGGGTGAAGAAGTCCGGCATGGTTTCGCCTGTGATATTGACAACGACGGCGCACTGATTGTCCGCTTCCCGGACGGGCATATGGAAGCTGTCAGCTCCGGGGAAGTCAGCGTCCGGGGGATGTACGGGTACGTATAACAGAGAACTTTGTAAACTTTCCAAAAACGTCCTTGCTTTTTTCCCGAGAATTGGTTATACTGGGAAGGAATAAAAACCATTAGGAGGTCGTCCTGTGAAAACTCTGAATGCTATTTTGAAGGTTGTCACCGCTCTGGCCGCTGTGGCCGGCGCTATCTACATTGTTGCCACCTACGGCGAGGAAATTGTGGCCTGGGCAAAGAAGCTGTGGGCCAGCCTGCCCAAGTGCCCCTGCTGCGAAGAGGCCATGCCTGAAGTCGAGGTCGTCCATGAGGAGGCTCCCGTGGCTCCTGAGGCTCCCGAAGCCCCTGCAGAGCCCGAGGCTCCTGTGGCTCCTGAA
>DVJG01000109.1 GCA_018710805.1 Candidatus Faecousia faecipullorum | reverse complement strand
TGCTGGTGAAGGTATTTATGGAGCTGGGGTTTGCGCTGTTTCACAGTAAGAATGCGGCCATAGCCCTGTTCCATGGCGCGCAGATTCTATTTATGGCAGCTTGCTTTGCCTATGTGATTGTGACGCTCTATCAGATGAAGCTTCCCACATGGACAATTGCGATTGTTTTTGCACTCTATGGGCTTATGCCGTACAACATTGCATACAGTGTCACGCTGTGGAAAGATATTCCCTTTTCCGGAGCAATCGTCCTGTTCCTTACGGGGCTGTATCGACTGCTGAAAGGCATTGGCAAGTCAAAGCTTCTGAATTATGGGGCGATGACTGCTGGAGCAGTGGGATTTTGTTTGCTGCGTACCAACGGATGGTTTGCCTTTGCGGTGACGGTTCTTTTGATGACATTATTCCTGTGGAAGCGTCAGAGAAAATTGCTTCTCATTTTGTTTGCGGTTCTGGTATTCTGCTGGATTTTATTGAACCCAGTTCTGACCATTCTGAACGTGAAGGGCTCCGATTATATAGAGGCCCTTGCGGTTCCATTCCAGCAGATTGCAAGGGTAATTTCTCAAGGGCGGCCATTGTCGGATGAAGAACAGGCATTGTTGGGGCAAGTTTTCTATTTGGACATTGCGGCGGAGGTCTACGACCCGCTGACAGTAGATCCGATCAAATATGAGGCTTTGCGGGATGGTGAGTACCTGTTTTCGCACCTTTGGGATTATATTGGGCTGTATTTGCGGCTCGGACTGCGGTATCCCGGGGATTATTTGAAAGCTTGGATTGATGAGACGAAGGGCTATTGGAATGCCGGATACCAATCCTTCTTCTGGGTCTATACCAAGGGAATCCAAGGAAATACCGCGATTCCCGGGGGAGCCTTGGTCACCCGACTGTATGATGCTTACTTCCGCTATATGGAGAAAATTGTTGTCTTGCAGCCGCTTACCAGTATTGGACTTCATGTTTGGCTTCTGATCGGTTGTGCCCTGGTGAATTTCTTGAAAAAAAGAGAGGAACTGCTGATTGCAGTTCCCATCTTAGCCCTGACTGTGGGTCTGTGGTTTGGAACGCCGGTGTATGCGGAATTTCGCTATGCCTACCCGATTTTCCTGTCCATGCCTCTCATTGCTGCTTCTACGATTTTTTCCGTTGAAAAAGGGGAATAATCCAAAACCTCCGGCTTAGCCGGAGGTTTTGCAGCTTGTCAAAAAAGCCTCGCAGAGTTTGCCGCCTGCGGCGGCAAATAAAATCCAATACGTTTTCTGCCGGGGCGTGTACCTGGCAGAAAACACTTCTCAGGCTCCAAGTGTGGAATTTGTCCCCCTGATGGGGGACAAATTATGCACGCAGGAGACTGCAAAACACCTGTCAAAAAGCCTCAACGAGGATTTTGGACAGTCTAAAAAACCTCCGGCTCAGCCGGAGGTTTTGACTTTAAACAGACCTTCTGGAACCTGGGACAGCAACACTGCTCCAAATACCAGACTTGCGCCCAGAAGTTCCCATCTGGTCATCTGCTCGTGGAGAATGGCCCAGCCGCCAATGGCGGCGAAGACGGATTCCAGGCTCATGATTAAGGATGCTGTGGTGGGCTCCAAAACCTTTTGGGCTACAATCTGCATGGTGTAGGCCACGCCCATGGACAGGATACCTGCAAACAGAAGGGAGGTCCAGCAGGCGAGGATATCGCCCGCAATGACGGTTTCTGTGGCTCCCATAAAAACGGCGGACAGAAGCGAAACAATCAGACATTGCACACAGTTGAGCCGAAGACCGTCCATATCCTGGGCCAGCTGGCCGATGCATTGAATCTGCACGGCAAAGGCCAGGGCGGAGAGCATGAGGTAGATGTCCCCTCTGTTCACCTCGCTGACACCCATACAGCTGAGAAGGTACAGACCGATTACGGCAATGGCCACGCTGGGAATTGCGGTTTTGGGCAGCTTCTGCTTGAGGAAGATGCCCAGAATGGGAACCAGCACAATGTACATGGCTGTGATGAACCCGGCTTTTCCGGCATCGGTATAGACGAGGCCGACTTGCTGAAGACTGGCCGCTACGAAAAGGGCCAGGCCGCAGATTAGTCCGGTTTTCCAGAGCTTGGGGTCCCGCCACCTTGTCATGGAATCCCGGAAACTGCGCTTTCCCAGTTTGTCAAAGAGCAGAGAACAGGGGGCAAGAAACAGCACTGCCAGCAGACATCGCACGGCCTGGAAGGTAAAGGGTCCGATTTTGTCCATGCCAACGCTTTGGGCCACAAATGCGAAGCCCCAAATGGTTGTTGTCAGCATGAGAAGAATTGAGCCTTCTAGTCTTTTTTTCATAAAATCACCGCTGCATACTCTATCATAAATGGGCAGACTTTTCAAGCGTTGCTTTTTTTCAAAAACGTGGTATAGTATGACCATAAGAATTCCAAATTGAGGAGGCACTTTAATGGAAGAAATCCAAAAAATCCCTGAGCGGTCTGCGATCGCACCTGAGGACAAGTGGGCCATTGAGGACCTGTATCCCAGCGATGAAGCCTGGGAGGCAGAACTCAAGAAACTTGCGGAGGACCAGGATGCTCTGGCGGCCTTCGCTGGCAAGCTGGGCAGCAGCGCCGAAACACTGTATGCGTACCTGCATCTGAGCGAAGAAGTCAACGTCCGCGCTTCCCGCCTGGGCAATTACTGTATGCGAAAAGCCGATGAGGACACCCGCAACACCACCTATCAGGCCATGTCCGGCAGATTTATGAGCGTGGCTGTGGCTCTGGGTGCCGCCTGCAGCTTCGACACCCCGGAGATCATGGCAATTTCGGATGAAACCCTGGAAGGCTTCTACGCCGCCTGTCCTGACTTGAACCGCTACCGCCGCTTCCTCACGGACCTGCGCCGCCGGAAGGCGCACACCCTCTCCGCTGCCGAGGAGAAGCTTCTGGCAGCGGCCGGAGAGATGGCCCAGGCCCCTGACACGATTTTTGGCGCCATGGGCGACGCGGACCTGAAATTCCCTGATGCCGTGGACGCAGAGGGCAAAAAGCACCCCCTGACCCAGGGTACCTTCGTCATGCTGGAAATGAGCCCCGACCGGGTTCTCCGGAAGAGTGCCTACGAAAACCTCTATGGCACATTGGCGAACTTCAAGAACACTTCCGCCGCTATTTTGAACGCCCAGAATAAGCAGCTGAAATTCTTCTCCGACGCCCGGAAGTACCATGACGCCCGGGAGGCATCCCTGGACGCTACCAATGTTCCGGTGTCCGTCTATGACAACCTCATCGAGGCGGTCCATCAGAACTTTGACAAGATGCACCGCTACGTCCGCCTGCGGAAAAAGCTTCTGGGTGTGGACGAGCTCCACTTCTACGACGTGTACACCAATCTTGTCCCGGATGTGGATAAGAAAATTCCCTTCAGCGATGCCAAGCAGACCGTCTACAACGCTCTGTATCCCCTGGGCGAACGCTACCGTGCCATTTTAAAAGAGGGCCTGGAAAACCGCTGGATCGATGTCTACGAGAACCAAGGCAAGCGCGGCGGCGCCTACTCCGCCGGAGCCGACGTGCATCCCTATGTGCTTCTCAACTACAACGGCACTCTGGACAGCCAGTTTACACTGGCCCACGAAATGGGCCACGCCCTCCACTCCTATCTCTCTAACCATACCCAGAATCCCATTGACGCCGACTACGTTATTTTTGTTGCCGAGGTTGCCTCCACCTGCAATGAGGCATTGCTCATGGAATACCTCCTGGGAAAGACCAAGGACAAGAAGGACCGCATTTATCTGCTGAACCACTTCTTAGAGCAGTTCAAGAGCACCCTCTACCGTCAGACCATGTTCGCCGAGTTTGAGCGGAATATTGGTATCCTCACCGCCCAGGGCCAGACCCTGACTGCCGAAGTCCTCTGCGCGGAGTATAAGCGCCTGAATGAGATGTACTTTGGACCTGACATGGTGGTTGACGATCAGATCGCCATGGAGTGGGCCCGGATTCCCCACTTCTATTACAACTACTACGTCTTCCAGTACGCCACAGGCTACGCCGCCGCCATTGCCCTGTCCCGCCGTATTTTGGATGAGGGCGAGAAGGCAGTCAATGACTATCTGGGCTTCCTGTCCGGCGGCTGCTCCAAGTCTCCCATCGACCTGCTGAAGGGCGCTGGCGTGGACATGACCAGCCCTGAGCCTGTGAACCAGGCGCTGCAGCTCTTCGGCAAGCTCCTGGACGAGATGGAAGAGCTGACACGGGAGTAAGTCATGGCGGAAATTTTTCTACCCACCCTTCACACCTTTGCCATGAACAATATTTTCACAGGCTCCTGGGGCGCATTTCGCTTCCGGGCGGAGCCTAAGGTGGTCATGGCCACGCCCAAAGAGGTGGATTTCCAGCAGAGCACCATTTTCGCCGAATACTGGCACGGTCCCTACTGCTACGAAAAGTCCACCATGGAGGGAAGTCAGTCCTTTCCCATGACGGAAGAGGGAAGAGAAGAGCTGCTCCACTGGCTGGAAGCCCATATTTAAGAGTTTATATTTCCCCAGGGGCGTTGCCCCCTGGGGACCAAAGGAGACAGAAATATGACCTGCAAGACATATGAATTCGGCACCCTGAAGCAATATAAATATGTGCTCATTCTCTCGGAATACAATGGAAAAATTCTTCTGAGCCGTCACCGCAAGCGCAGTACCTGGGAGACCCAGGGAGGCCATATCGAACCCGGAGAAACGCCCCTGGACGCTGCCAAGCGGGAGCTATATGAAGAATCCGGAGCCTCCTCCTTCCACATGGAGCCACTCTGCGACTGCTGGGCCGGGGAGGAGGGCACCGACGACTGGGCCAACGGCCAGGTGTTCCATGCCACCATCCACTCCCTTGGTGATATGCCCGCCTGGGAAATGGCCGAGGTCCAGACCTTTGACACCCTCCCCGAGGACCTGACCTACCCGGAAATCACCCATGTCCTGTTCCGGTACTTCTGGGATAA
>DVJG01000108.1 GCA_018710805.1 Candidatus Faecousia faecipullorum | reverse complement strand
TGAAGCGCTGCCAGGAAATGGGAACGTATCTGCTGCTGGATGAGTGCTTCATTGATTTTACTTCTTCCGAAACGGCTCTGTCTCTGATGGAGCAGTTTCCCAGGCTTTTGATTCTCCGGGCCTTTACCAAGCTCTATGCCGTGGCGGGACTGCGGCTGGGGTATCTCATCAGCCGGGATATGGACATATTGTCCCAAATGCAGCAGATCGCCCCCTGTTGGAGTGTATCGGGTCCTGCACAAGCCGCCGGTGTGGCAGCCCTGCAATGCAGCGGCGTGAAAGAGCGGCTGCTGCGGCTGCTGGAGCAGGAACGCCCCCGGGTAACGGAGCAGCTGCAAAAGCTGGGTTTCCAGGTCTGGGACAGCGACTGCAATTTTATTCTGTTCCGAGGGGACCCTGCCCTGGGAGAAAAGCTCCGGGAGAAGGGCATTGCCATCCGGGACTGCTCCAACTATCCGGGGCTGACGGCCGGATTCTGGCGAATCGGACTGAAAACACCGGAGGAAAACAACATTTTGCTTCAATCCATTGGGGAGGTATGCTGACATGGCAAAAGCAATTATGGTCCAAGGCACCATGTCCAATGTGGGAAAAAGCATTCTGACTGCGGCGCTTTGCCGGATCTTCAAACAGGATGGTTATCGGGTAGCCCCCTTCAAATCCCAGAACATGGCCCTCAACTCCTTCATCACTTCGGAGGGCTTGGAAATGGGCCGGGCACAGGTGGTGCAGGCGGAGGCCTGCGGTGTGGAGCCCTCGGTGCTGATGAATCCAATCCTCCTGAAGCCTGTGACAAACATGGGGTCCCAGGTCATTGTCAACGGCGAAGTCCTGGGCAATATGTCTGCCAGAGAATACTTCGCCATGAAAAAGGAACTGGTGCCCCACATTATGAAAGCGTTCCACACCCTTTCGGAGAACAACGACATCATTGTGATTGAAGGCGCAGGCAGTCCGGCGGAAATCAACCTGAAAACCGATGACATTGTAAACATGGGACTGGCGAAAATGACCCGGGCTCCGGTGCTGCTGGTGGGGGACATCAACCCCGGCGGTGTATTTGCACAGCTGGCAGGCACACTGATGCTTCTCAGCGATGAAGAGAAGGCCATGGTCAAGGCCACCATCATCAACAAATTCCGGGGAGACAAGACCATCCTGGACCCGGGACTTTCCATGCTGGAAGCGGTCACCGGAAAGCCCTGCGCCGGCGTGGTGCCCTATGTGAATCTGGACATTGACGATGAGGACAGCCTTTCCGCCCGTTTGGAACAGAAGGCCCCTGCCCAGATTGACATTGCAGTAATCCGACTGCCGAAGCTGTCCAATTTTACGGATTTTTCCGCTCTGGATGCCATGCCCGGCGTGGGTGTGCGGTATGTGGATAAGGTGCAGGACCTGAAAAAGCCGGACCTTGTAATTCTTCCCGGCACCAAAAGCACCATTGCCGACCTGAAGTGGCTCCGAGAGCGGGGTCTGGAAGGGGCCATTCTGCGGCTGCACAATGAGGGCTGCCCGGTCATCGGCATTTGCGGCGGATATCAAATGCTGGGCCTTTCCATTGTGGACAGGGAGGGCAGCGAAGGCGGCGGCAGTATCTACGGCATGGGGCTGCTTCCCATTCGCACGGAGTTCGCCAGAGAAAAACACCGCACCCGCATCAGCGGCGTCTTCCGGGAAGGGACTTATCTTGCCGGACGGACTGTGGAGGGCTATGAAATCCATATGGGCGTGACCACTTTGGAACCGGAGGCGCAGCCGCTTCTGACACTGGAAAACGGTATGCCCGAGGGCTGTGTCCTTGGGGATGTGTTTGGCAGCTATCTCCACGGCTTCTTTGACCGGGCAGAGGTGAGGTCCGCTCTTGTAGAAATGCTCTGCAGGAAAAAGGGAATCACCCTGGACCTGAAAGCCGGGGCCTTTGACTACCAGGCATATAAGGAGCAGCAATATGACGCCCTGGCTGCCGCAGTCCGGGAAAGCCTGGACATGAAGCTGATTTATGAAATTCTGGAGGCGGGCCTATGAGCGGACTGGTACACATCTACACCGGAGACGGAAAAGGGAAAACCACTGCGGCTCTGGGACTGGCCCTGCGGAATGCAGGCACCGGAAACCGGGTGCTGATTCTTCAATTTATGAAAGGCCGGGACACCGGAGAGCTTCACGCCCTGGCACGCATTCCCAATATTGAGGTTCTCCGTTTGGACCAGGACTATGGCTTTTACAAGCAGATGACCCAGGAAGAGAAGCAGACGGTGCGCCGGCAGCATGATCGCTTCCTGCAAATCGCAGCCCAAGGTTTGCAGGAAAAAAGCTATGGCCTGATTGTCTTTGACGAGGCCATTTCTGCATACCGGCATGAACTGCTGAACCATGAGAAACTGCTGGAGCTCATCTCTGTCCCTTCTGAAACGGAACGGGTGCTCACGGGACGCAATGCACCGGAAGCGCTTCTGCAGAAGGCGGATTATATCACCGAAATGCAGGCGGTGCGCCATCCCATGAATCAGGGAATCCCTGCCAGGAAAGGAGTGGAGTTTTAATGGAACTGGAACACGTTCTGCCCATGGATATTGAAAAACGAAGCTTTGAAATCATCACTTCGGAACTGCCCCATCCCATTGAAGAAAGCCTCGCACCGATTATCAAGCGGGTAATCCACACCACGGCGGATTTTGAGTATGCCGATACCCTGTATTTTTCCGAAGACGTTCTCCACAAGGCGCTGAACGCTCTGAAAAACGGCGCCACCATTGTAACCGACACCAATATGGCCTTCGCCGGCATCAACAAGCCCGCACTGAAAAAACACGGCTGCAGCGCTGTGTGCTATATTTCCGACGAAGATGTGGCGCTCAGTGCCAAAGAAAACGGAACCACCCGGTCCATGGCAGCCATTGACAAAGCCGCCCGCCTGCCCGGCCCGGTGATCTTTGCCATCGGCAACGCACCTACGGCCCTGATTCGCATTCGGGAGCTGATGGACGAAGG
>DVJG01000107.1 GCA_018710805.1 Candidatus Faecousia faecipullorum | reverse complement strand
TAAGCTCATGTCCGGGAAAAACGATGTGAACGATGCCGTGGAGGCCGAGGGGAATCTACAGGATGTGGTGACCCTCCTGTCGAACCTCCGAAAAAATCGGGAAGCGCTTTTACACTGTGCTGTGTTTTTGGCGCTGAAGGCCAAGTCCTATGAGGCTCTCCAGGTGTTACAGTCCGACGTGAATATGGAGCTGACCCGTTCCAAGCTGTCGGCGGACAAGCTGCTTCTGCGGCAGAAGGAGGGCTTTCTCTCAGTTCTGCCCTTTGGCGCCAACCAGTTCGGGGCCCAGTATGAACGGGTCCTGCCTGCCAGCTCTGTGGCGAATCTCTATCCCTTCAGTTTTTCCGGCAAGACGGACCCCCAGGGTCTGTACATCGGCAGGGACAAATTCGGCAGTACGGTGGTGGTGGACTTCGACCACCGGTGCGACGATAAGACCAACGCCAATACCCTGATCCTGGGCAATTCCGGCCAGGGCAAATCCTACCTTCTGAAGCTCCTGCTGACGAACCTCCGGGAAAGCGGCAAGCACATCCTGATTTTGGACCCGGAGGCGGAGTATGGCGACCTGACCCGGAATCTCGGCGGTTGCTACCTGGACTTTCTCTCCGGGGAGTATATCATAAACCCCTTGGAGCCAAAGGTGTGGTCGGATGGAACTCCCGAGCCTGGGAAGCAAACTCCCCAGGAGCCGGAAGCCTTTCGCCGGGTGACCCGGCTGAGCCAGCATATTGCCTTTCTCAAAGACTTCTTCCGGGCCTATAAGGATTTTACCGACGCCCAGATCGACACCATTGAGATTTTGCTTATGAAGCTGTATGAAGGCTGGGGCATCACCGACCGGACGGACTTTTCCACAATGAAAGCGGCAGACTATCCCATCCTCTCGGATTTCTATGCCCTCTGCGAAGGGGCGTACCAGAGCTTCGACAGCAACAAAAAGCACCTGTACACCCTGGAGCTATTGCAGGAGGTGTGCCTAGGTATCCACTCTATGTGCGTAGGAGCTGAAAATAAGTTCTTTAACGGCCATACCAATATCACCGACAATGCCCTTTTGTGCTTCGGGGTCAAGGGCCTCATGGACACCAACAAGCGGTTAAAGGACGCCATGCTCTTTAATCTCCTTTCCTATATGAGCAACAGCCTGCTGGGAGTGGGAAATACGGTGGCCGCCATTGATGAGATGTACCTGTTTCTGACCAACCAGACCGCCATTGAGTACATCCGAAACTCCATGAAGCGTGTCCGCAAAAAGGACTCGGCGGTGATCCTGGCCAGCCAGAACATTGAGGACTTCCTGCTTCCCGGCATCCGGGAGATGACGAAGCCCCTGTTCTCCATTCCCACCCACCAATTCCTGTTCCACCCGGGGCAGATCAACCCTAAGGACTTCTGCGATACGCTACAGGTGGAACCCTCGGAATACGAACTCATTCGCCACGCAGAGCGGGGCGTGTGCCTGTACCGCTGCGGCAATGAGCGGTATCTGCTAAAGGTCATTGCCCCGGAATATAAGGTGGCCCTGTTCGGAAAGGCAGGCGGCAGATAATGAGCGTGTCGGTGGGTGCGGCGCTCAAGAAGGTCGCACTGGTGCTTCTGGGAAATAAGGAAACCGGGAAGAAAGTAGGCACAGTCATACTCATTCTCCTTGTAGTCCTCTTTTTCCCGGTCATCGCCATCGCCTCAGTGTTCAATGGGACCTTGGAATTTGACACCGCCAAATTCCAGCAGGTGGTCATGAACAACCTGTCCGACTCGGATGTCCTGGCCTTACAGGGGATCGAGAATACCATGTCCAACATTGAACGGGAGCTGTCCGCCAGGGACCTGCCATCCAGAGTGCAGGAGGCCCAGGCCCTGTATCTGTTGGCGCTCTTTGACTATGCTCACCAGCCGGATTTCGTTTCTGCCCTGGCGGGCTGTTTCTATGAGGACCAGTCGGATGCCCAGCTGGTAGCCGCCGTGAACCAGACCTTTGGCACAAATATCTCTGTGGAAGAATTTTCCAAAGTCGTACATACCCTCCGGGCATCCATCATCGACACCAGCGGGTATTTCGACCCCACCACCAAGAACAATCTGGACTTGGTGCAGTGGGCCATTGCTGCCGAGAAAGCCGGATGGGGCTATGTGTGGGGGACCTACGGCACGGTGCTTACGAAGAAGTTTTTGGACTTTAAGCTGGAGCAGTACCCGGATAATGTGGGACCCTATGAGGATTTCATCCGGGAGAACTGGCTGGGCGGCCGCACGGCGGACTGCGTAGGCTTCATCAAGGGCTACAGCTGGTTGAACCCGGACACCGGGCAGATCGGCTACAACATCAACGGGATGCCGGACATCGGAGCCGACCAGATGTATCAGGCGGCGACGGAGAAGGGCCCCGTCTCCACTATTCCGGAGATCCCTGGACTGGCGGTCTGGCATACGGGGCATATCGGCATCTACATCGGAAACGGGGAGGTGATCGAGGCCATGGGTACAAAGTACGGCGTGGTCAAAACCAGGCTCTCCGGCAGTCGGTGGACCCACTGGCTGAAAATTCCCTACATCCAATATCTGGAAGAAAC
>DVJG01000106.1 GCA_018710805.1 Candidatus Faecousia faecipullorum | reverse complement strand
AAATCTCATATCCACAGAATATGATGCTTCCGCTTTCCCCAAAGCCGGGAGCATTTTTATTTTCACTTTTTTCAATCGGACCCCTGTTTTTCTCCGAGAAAATGTCCGTTGTAAAGTGAAAAGAATTTTTGAGAGATCCCCCCCAATCCACAAAATATTGTCCGTTGTAAAGTGAAAGGATATTTTTTCTGAGCAGGTGCCAAGTTTTTGCCCGAAACTGTCCGTTGAAATATGAAAGGGGATATTTTTTCGAGTGTCCCCCCAATCTGCAAAAAATTGTCCGTTGTAGTTTGAAGGAGGCGAATATCCAATGGCTGAACGCACAAGACCGATCCGCATCGAGTTCTGCGTCACCGAGCAGGAGCGGCGGCTCATCCAAAACAAGATGGCGCAGCTCGGCACCAGGAACATGGGTGCATATCTCCGCAAGATGGCGATTGACGGTTACATCATCAAGGTGGATTACACCCAGCAGAAGAAACTGGCCGCAGCCGTCAGCCGGGCTGCCAGCAATATCAACCAGATTTGCCGCCGCATCAACAGCACCGGGAGTCTCTACGCTGAGGATGTCGCGGAGCTAAAAGAACGGCAGGCCGAAATCTGGTCGCTACTCAAAGAGACCCAGCGAAAGGAATTATAAGCACAGGAGGCCGCTATGCCGCGTATGAGTAAAAAAAGAAAAGAAGAATGGGCGTTCTTTCTGAATGACCGGAGCCGCATCGCCTATAACGCCTTGTGCCGCAAGTGCGTCTACAACTGCAAACAGATCCTTTGGTCGAAGCGATGTAAGGATGAAGCCCTCCGGGGAACCGTAAAGGAGACCATCACACAGGTCAGTCGAAGTAAGAAAAAATATCAAGAGCTAAAGAAGAAAGCCCAGCCCTATCTGGATGCACTGGAAATCGCATCTGAAAGGGTTCGGGCTTTTCTTGATGTTGTCCTCAGTAGAGGAAAGGAAACACAGGAACACAAACAGTCCGTCCACCGCCGTGGGCATGACATGGAACACTAAAAGAAAGGAAAAATTCTGCCTATGATGAATCAGAACCAGCAGGCAACGATCCTGCCTATCGACCGTAAAATGCTGCTCTCCATTCGTGAAGCAGCCGAATACAGCAACATCGGAATCAACAAGATTGACGAGATGCTGAAACAACCCAACTGCCCCTTTTTTCTGTATGTTGGTACTAAAAAATTGGTAAAACGCAAGGCTTTTGAGGAGTTTATCGAAAGTAGAGTTGCGATTTGATTATAGAGTGATTCGTACTGGTGCGCACCAATTTCATCCATTGGTGCGCACCAAAAACATTGAAATCTATTGAAATAAATTCGTTTTTATGTTAGAGTAGAGTGTCGTGATGAACTCACGTTTCCGGCTCTACGGAAAGGAGTTCATTATATGGGCAAAAACTTAAAAGGCAAAGAATGTGGCAAGGGTATCTGCCAGAGAAAAGACGGTAAGTACGCCGCAAGATATACCGCAAAGGACGGTTCCCGCAAGGAAAAGCATTTTGACACGCTTCCGGAAGCCCGTAACTGGCTTGCCGATGCGCAGTACGAGGACAAGCACGATGTTCACAACCCTTCCTCCGAAATGACGGTGGATGCTTGGTTTGAGTTCTGGATCACCAATCTAATTGCTGACCTGGCTCCCAATACCAAAAGGAATTACCGGGAACGGTACAAGAGAAACATCCAGCCGGTCATCGGAAATATGCGTATGTGCGATGTCAAACCGATGCATTGCAAGATCATCCTCAATAAGATGGAAGCAACCTATGCAGGTTCCACCATCCGGCAGGCGTATATTGCGATGGGAACCATGTTCCGGGCGGCAGTAATGAACGATATGCTCACCAAGCACCCTATGGATGGAGTTCGATATACGAAGCCTGTCCGTGCTGTGGATGACATCAAGTTCTTAACCGTGGAAGAACAGGAAGCCTTTCTGGAAACCGCAAAACGATCTCACAACTACAGACAGTACGCACTGCTGTTGGAGACCGGGCTTCGTACTTCGGAAATGATCGGGCTGACTTGGGATTCTATCGACTGGAAGAAGCGCACACTGACCGTTAGCAAAACGCTGGAATATCGGCATAACACAAAGGTTTGGCGTGCCGGTCCTCCTAAGTCGAAAAGCAGTTACCGCACCATTCCGCTGACAAATCGGGCATACGATATTCTGAAATCGTGCTACGATGAACGTCACACTCGCAAGGAATCGGAGGTCTTGTCTCAGATTCTTGAATACGTGGATCGCCGCACAGGCGAAACCAAGTATCTCTGCATGAGAGATTTGGTGTTTATCAATTTCCGCACCGGAGAGCCTGCAAAAAACAGTTCCTACGATACTCATCTCTACAAGCTGTGCGATGAGGCTAAGATCAAGCGATTCTGTATGCACGCTCTGCGGCACACCTATGCCACTCGCGCGATTGAACGCGGGATCATGCCGAAAGTCCTGCAAAGGCTGCTCGGTCATTCGAGCATCAAAACCACCATGGATCGTTATGTCCATGTGACCGATGCCTCTCTCACCAACGCCGTAAAACAGTTTGAGCAAAGCACCACCATGGCAAGTTAAAATGGTGCGCTGGCGAAAAATTGGTGCGGAATTGGTGCGGAGCACACCCCCGAATCCAAAAAACCATTGAAAATAAAGGAGATTTTAGATATATGAAACTCGGTATCGTGGGACTGCCCAATGTTGGCAAGTCCACTCTGTTTAACGCCATCACCAATGCCGGTGTGCCTGCGGACAACTATGCGTTCTGCACCATCGACCCCAATGTGGGCGTGGTGTCCGTGCCGGATGAGCGGTTGCAGTGGCTCAGCGACCTGCACAAGCCCAAGAAGACCACTCCTGCGGTCATTGAATTCGTGGACATTGCAGGCCTTGTGAAGGGCGCTTCCAAGGGCGAGGGCCTGGGCAACAAGTTCCTTTCCAACATCCGCACCACCGATGCCATTGTCCATGTAGTCCGGTGCTTTGAGGACAGCAACGTGACCCATGTGGAGGGCAGCACCGACCCCCTGCGGGACATCGACATCATCAATCTGGAACTGGTCATGGCCGACATTGAAATGGTGGAGCGGCGCGTTGACAAATGCCAGAAGGCGGCCAAGGGCGGCGACAAGCGTTTTGCCCACGAGGCAGAGGTATTCTCTGCGCTTCTGGAGCACCTGAACCAGGGAAAGCTGGCCCGGACTTTTGACAGCTCCGAAGAGGATATGGCTCTCATTGCCACCTCCGACCTGCTGACCCTGAAAAAGACCATCTATGTTGCCAATCTGGCGGAAGATGAGGTCAATCATCCGGAAAGCAGCCGCCACTATATGGCGGTTAAGGCCCTGGCGGAAGCTGAAGGCAGCGAAGTGCTCCCCATCTGCGCCAAGCTGGAGGCAGACATTGCCGAACTGGACGACCCCGAGGAGAAGGCCATGTTCATGGAAGAGCTGGGGGTTGCTGAAAGCGGTCTGGATCGGCTTATCAAGAGCTCCTACCACCTGCTGGGCCTCATCTCCTTCCTGACCGCAGGTTCCGACGAGTGCCGGGCCTGGACCATCAAAAATGGCACCAAAGCCCCCCAGGCTGCCGGAAAGATCCACACGGACTTCGAGCGGGGCTTCATCCGTGCCGAAGTGATTGCCTTTGACGACATGAAGGCCCTCGGCACCATGGCCAACGCCAAGGCCCAGGGCAAGGTCCGCAGCGAAGGCAAGGACTACGTCATGAAGGACGGCGACATCGTCAACTTCCTTTTCAATGTCTAATGATTTTCCCCGTCAGATACACTGACGGGGAATTTCCTGTTTGAAAAAATTTCTCTTGTGTTTTCGTACAAAATTGACAAGATTTCTCCTTCTCCCCCGGTTGTTATGCCTTTTTTTATTTTGGAATTGAAAAATTGGGCAAAAAGTAGTATGATGTATGGGTAGAATTATGGCCCAGGTGGGCCGGGCGCATCATCCATCAATAATTATCATTATTTGGAGGAACATATCATGGAAAAACGTGAACAGCTCTACGAAGGCAAGGCCAAGAAGGTTTACGCAACCGACGACCCCGAACTTCTGATCGTGGACTACAAGGACGACGCCACCGCTTTCAACGGCCTGAAAAAGGGCACCATTGCTGGCAAAGGCGTCATCAATAACCAGATGAGCAACCGCCTCATGGCAAAGCTGGAAGAGGCCGGCGTGCCCACCCACTACGTTCAGGAACTGTCTGAGCGTGAGACCCTGGTAAAGAAGGTTTCCATCGTACCTCTGGAAGTTATCGTCCGCAATATCGCCGCCGGCTCCTTCTCCAAGCGCTACGGCGTAGAGGAAGGTGTGGTCTTTGACCAGCCCACCATTGAATTCTCCTACAAGAACGACGACCTGGGCGACCCTCTGCTGAACACCTACCACGCCTTGGCTCTGAAGCTGGCCACCGCCGAGGAAATCGCCACCATCGAAAAGTATGCCTTCCAGGTCAACGACTTCCTGAAGGCCTTCTGGCTATCCTGCGGCGTAACCCTGGTAGACTTCAAGCTGGAGTTCGGCCGTCTGTCTAACGGCACCATCGTCCTGGCTGATGAAATCAGCCCCGACACCAGCCGTCTGTGGGATGCGAAAACCCACGAGAAGCTGGACAAGGACCGTTTCCGCCGGGATATGGGCGGCGTGGAAGAGGCTTACGCCGAGATCATGGGCCGTATGGAAGCCCATCTGTAAAAAAGTATCATTTAGGAGGACATACCCATGGCAAATGCAGCGATCGTAGGCATCAACTGGGGTGACGAAGGCAAAGGCCGCATGGTTGACCTGCTGACCGAGAATTACGACATTGTCATCCGCTATCAGGGCGGCGGCAACGCAGGCCATACCGTTATCAACGAGTACGGCAAGTTTGCGCTCCATCTGCTGCCCTCCGGCATTTTCCGCAAGGGCGTGGTGAATATTCTGGGCAACGGCGTTGCTCTTGACCCCGAAAACCTGTGGAAGGAAATGCAGGAAGTGGAGAAGCAAGGCGTTCCTCTGACCCCGGATAACCTGAAGATCAGCGACCGGGCTTCCCTGCTGCTCCCTTGGCACCGTCTCCTGGACGGTCTGGAAGAGGCCAGACTTGCCGATAAGAAGTACGGCTCCACCAAGCAGGGCATTGCCCCCTTCTATGCCGACAAATATTCCAAGAAAACCATTCTGGCAGGCGAACTCCTGTACCCCAAGCACCTCATGGAGCGTCTGCAGGACCTTCTGGAGTGGAAGAACCTGACCATCACCCGGGTCTATGGCGCTGAGCCTGTGACCATGGAGGAGCTGGAACAGTGGCTTGAGAACTACTGTGAGAAAATTAAGCCCTATATCTGCGACACCGGTGTATTCCTGCGGGATGCCCAGGCCGCAGGCAAGAAAATTCTGTTCGAGGCCCAGCTGGGCGCCCTTCGTGACCTGGACTACGGCATCTACCCCTACACCACCTCCTCTAACGCCGTGGCCGCCTACGCTCCCGTGGGCTCCGGCCTGCCCTCTGCCAAGCTGGACGAAGTGATCGGCGTTGTTAAGGCCTACTCCTCCTGCGTGGGCGAGGGTCCCTTCACCTGTGAATTCTTCGGCAAGGAGGCCGAGGAACTGCGAACTGCAGGCTTTGAGTTCGGCGCCAAAACCGGACGTCCCCGCCGTGTGGGCCCCATCGACATTGTGGCTACCCGCTACGGTGTCCGCACCCAGGCTGCTACCAACATTGCCCTGACCAAGCTGGACATTCTCAGCTACATGGATGAAATCCCCATCTGCGCCCGCTACAGCGTAGACGGCGTGGAAACCGACGAGTTCCCCTTCCCCGCCCTGCTGAACGATGCCAAGCCCGTCATGACCACCATGCCCGGCTGGAAGTGTGACATTTCCGGCGTCCGCCGCTGGGAGGACCTGCCGAAGGAGGCCCAGGACTACGTTCTCTACATCGAGAAGGAAATCGGCTGTCACATCGGCTACGTCTCCGTTGGTCCCGAGCGGGACAGCATTATTATTCGATAAGGAGGCCCCATGACGAACAAATACGAGTCTCCCCTGAGCTCCCGGTACGCTTCCGAGTATATGCTGAAGCTCTTCTCCATGGATACGAGAATCCAGACTTGGAGAAAGCTCTGGGTCTCCCTGGCGAAAGCCGAGCATGCACTGGGTCTCCCCGTCACCGCTGAGCAGGTGGCTGAGCTGGAAGCGCACATCACAGACATTGACTACGAAGCCGCTGCCCAGCGGGAAAAGGAAGTGCGCCATGACGTCATGGCCCACGTCTACGCCTACGGCAAGGTTGCTCCCTCCGCTGCGGGCATCATCCACCTGGGCGCCACCAGCTGCTACGTCACTGACAACGCGGACCTGGTGCTCTATCGGGACGGTCTTAAGTATCTCCGCGGAGAGCTTTTGAAAGTTCTTGCCAACCTCTCCGAATTTGCCGATGCCTACAAGGCCACTCCCACCCTGGGCTACACCCATTATCAGCCCGCCCAGTTGGTCACCGTCGGCAAACGGGCTACCCTCTGGATGCAGGATTTCCTCGCTGATCTCGAAGAACTTGACTTTGTCATCGGCTCCATGAAGTTCCTGGGCTGCCGAGGCACCACGGGCACCGAGGCCAGCTTCCTGGATCTCTTTGACGGCAACACCGCCAAAATTGACGAGATGAACAAGCGCATCAGCGCCGACTTTGGCTTTGACCGCTGCTTCCCTGTCTGCGGCCAGACCTACCCCCGGAAGGTGGACAGCCGCATTCTGAATGTGCTCAGCTCCATTGCCCAGAGCTGCTACCGCATGGCAAACGACATCCGGCTTCTTCAGCACGACCGTCAGGTAGAAGAGCCCTTTGAAAAAAGCCAGATCGGCTCCTCTGCCATGCCCTACAAGCGCAACCCCATGCGCTCCGAGCGCATCTGCTCCCTGGCCCGTTATCTCATGGCCGATGCCATGAACGCCCCCATGACCGCCTCCACCCAGTGGCTGGAGCGGACTCTGGACGACAGCGCCAACCGCCGCATTTCCATGCCTGAGGGTTTCCTCTGCGCCGACGCCATTTTGCGCCTGGCTCAGAACGTCACCAACGGTCTTCACGTCAACGAGAGAATTGTGGAGAAAACCGTTTGGAACTACCTTCCCTTCATTGCAACGGAAAATCTCATGATGGAAGCTGTGAAGCGCGGCGGCAATCGTCAGGAGCTCCACGAAATTATCCGCACCTGCTCCATGGATGCCACCGCCAAAATGAAAAACGGTGAGAGCTGGGATCTGCTTGCAGACCTTGCCACCCACCCCGAGTTTGGCATGACCAAGGCGGAGATGGAAGCGGCTCTTGCACCTTCCAAGTATATCGGACGTTCCAGCCAGCAGGTGGAGAAATTCCTCCAAGAGGTCAAACCCTACATCGAGGGCATTCACGCCGAAAGCGCATCCATCAACGTCTGATTGTTTCCAATATCCCTATTTTAACAGAATGGAGATACGCCCATGAAAGAAAAAGTTTTGATTCTGGACTTCGGCGGACAGTACAACCAGCTGATTGCCCGCCGGGTCCGGGAGTGCAACGTCTACTGTGAGGTCCATCCTTACACCATGACCCTTGCGGAGATTCGCGCCTATGACCCCATCGGCATCATCTTTACCGGCGGTCCCAACAGCGTATACCTCCCCGATTCCCCCCAGGTAAGCCCCGAGGTCTTTCAGTTGGGCGTGCCGATTCTGGGCATCTGCTACGGCTGTCAGCTCATGGCTCACACTCTGGGCGGTCTCGTCACCGCAGCCCAGGCGGACACCGCCCGGGAGTACGGCAAGACCCAGACCTATTACGATACCAACTGCCTGCTCTTTAAGGACCTGCCCGCTGAGGGCATCAGCTGGATGAGCCATGGGGACTATATGGCAAAGGTCCCTGAAGGTTTTGCACTGGTAGGCCACACCGATGCCTGTCCCAATGTTGCCATTGCCAACGAAGCACGGCGCTTTTATGGCGTCCAGTTCCACCCCGAAGTCAACCACACAGAAAACGGCTCCAGAATGCTCCGGAACTTCCTGTATGAAGTCTGCGGCGCCACAGGCGAGTGGACCATGGAGGATTTCTGCAAGCGGACAGTTGCCGAACTGAAAAATACCATCGGCCCCGAAGGACGGGTCCTGTTGGCCCTCTCCGGCGGCGTGGATTCCTCGGTTCTCGCCGCTCTGCTGGCCGAAGCCGTGGGCAGCCGTCTGACCTGTGTCTTTGTGGACCACGGCTGTATGCGTAAAAATGAGGGCGACGAGGTGGAGGCCGCCTTCGGCAAATGGGACATCAATTTTGTCCGCGTGGATGCCTCTGACCGCTTCCTGGAGAAACTCAAGGGGGTTTCCGATCCCCAGCTGAAACGCCAGATTATCGGGCGAGAGTTCGGCTTTGTGTTCCTGGACGAGGCCAAGAAGTTTGGCATCACAAAGAAGGATTTCTTTGCCCAGGGCACCATCTACCCCGATGTCATTGAGTCCGGCAAGGGCGATGCCGACGTCATCAAAAGCCACCACAACAAGCTTCTGCCCCAGGAGGTTATTGACTCCTTCCAGGCGGTTCTGGAGCCTCTGGATCACCTGTTTAAGGACGAGATTCGGGCACTGGGCCATGAGCTGGGCCTTCCTGACTACCTGGTTCACCGCCAGCCCTTCCCCGGTCCTGGCCTGGCCATCCGGATTCTCGGCGACGTGACCCGGGAGAAGCTGGACATCCTCCGTGAAGCCGACTTCATCTTCCGGGAGGAGATTGGTAAGTCTCCCTGCGTCAAGGATTGCAGCCAGTATTTCGCCGTCCTGACCAACGCCAGAAGCGTAGGCGTCATGGGCGACGGCCGCACCTACGACAACGTCCTAGCCCTCAGAAGCGTCACCACCTCCGACTTTATGACCGCCGACTGGACCAGAATCCCCTACGAAGTCCTGGACCGCGTCTCCGTCAGAATCGTCAACGAGGTCAAGGGTGTCAACCGTATCGTATACGATATCACATCCAAACCCCCTGCTACGGTGGAGTGGGAATGATCCGCAAGGCCCCAAAAGCGCCTGATGTGACCGTTTTTAGGGGTTAAATTCCGGCCTGGTAATGATTAAATTAAGAGCTATCTGAAACTCAAACTGGGAAATCAGATAGCTCTTTTTTGTTTGTTACAGAATTATGCAAAAAGTATGGCTGTACTACGAATCGATAAAATGGAATTTCGCGATCTGATTTCGTCATAAAAAATTGCACAAACCAAACCACTGTTCCAAGGTTTGCTCAGTTCCCGCCTGACTCCATTGATGATAGGAGGAAAACACGTCAAAGACATTTCCATGGAAGCGGCAGATGAGTTCATCTACTGCCAAGAAGCTTCTCCAATAGGACGCAAAAATACTGGCGTAGTTCTCGACGTAGGTTTTGGCTCCAAAATCTTC